>QKJM01000245.1 GCA_003249315.1 Archangium sp. | reverse complement strand
ATCGCAAGACGCTGATGGGCTCGCTGGTCATCATCCCGCCCACCGGAGGTGGCCGGCACGTCATCGTCTTCCAGCTCAACCCGGCCTCGCTGCGGCGGCGGCTGCAGCCCCAGCTCGCCGGGGGAGACAGGGAGAGCCGCAGCGGCCCCATCCAGTTCGCCGCCGCCCCCGCGGAGACCATCGACGTGGAGCTGGAGATCGACGCCACGCTCCAGCTCCCCACCGCCCCGGGCCAGCCCGCGGGCCCGGACATCCGCCCTCAACTCGCGGCGCTCGAGTCGCTGCTCTACCCCAGCATCCAGCAGGTGCGGACGCAGCAGGCGCTGCTGCAGAGCGGGACGCTGGAGATCGGCCCCTACCTGGCCCCCACCGTCGTCTTCACCTGGGGCAGCTCGCGCGCGGTGCCCGTCAAGGTGGTGAGCCTCGGCATCACCGAGGAGAGCTTCCTCCCCTCGTTGGCCCCCATCCGCGCCCGGGTCTCGCTGAGCATGCAGGTGCTCAGCTACTCGGACGTCATGCCGCAGGATCCCGCCTGGTCCCTCTTCATGGCCTACCAGTCCACCAAGGAGCAGCAGGCCTCCGACGGCTACTCCTCCGCGAGCCAGGACGTGCTCGGCATCAACCCCTCCACTCTCTGAGAGCCCCCCGTGTTCAGCGCCTCCAGCCGCTACGCCCGCGTCCCCGACGCCACCTACACCACGCCCGACGGCACCGTCATCGCCTACAAGAAGCGGCGCTTCCCGTCCGTCCCCTCCGGCACTCCGCTGGGGCAGACGACGCTCCGGCCCGGCGAGCGACTGGATCAGCTCGCCACCCGCACGCTGAGGGATCCGCTCCAGTTCTGGCGGCTGTGTGACACCAATGGAGTGATGGACCCCTTCGAGCTGGTGGATGAGCCCGGCCGCAAGGTGAACGTACCGCTGGCGGTGCTGCCCGAGACACGATGAGCTTCTCCACCTCCAAGCTGATGCTGATGGTGGGGCGCATGGTGGCCGCCCCCGCGCCCGCCGCGCTGGTGGCCGCCCTGCGCAAGGCCCAGGTGACGAACACCGACGCGGGTCCCTCGGGCTTCCAGCTCGAATTCCAGGTGACGCGCGGCTCCAACCCGCTCGACTACGACATGATGACGCAGGGCCTGCTGGCCCCCTTCAACCGCGTCGTGCTCGTGGTGACGCACACCTCCACCCCCACCGTCATCATGGACGGCCTCATCACCCGCATCGAGCTGCTGCCACGCCAGGGCAACCAGCCAGACATGATCGTCGTCACGGGCGAGGACGTCAGCGTCGCCATGGACCTGCAGGAGAAGACGATGTCCTTCCCCGCCATGAGCGACTGGATGATCGCCGGCCTCATCATGGCCGAGTACGCGACCTATGGCATCGTCCCCATGCCCCTCCCCACCCCGGTGACCGAGAGCATGATGCCGCTGGATTACACCATTCAGCAGGCGGGGATGACGGATCGGGCCTTCCTCAACAAGCTGGCGAAGCGCAACGGCTACGTCTTCCAGATCATCCCCGGCCCGGCGCCCATGGTGAACACCGGGTACTTCGGCCCGCCGCGACGCCTGGGGGTGCCACAGGCGGCGCTCACCGTGAACGAGCTCCCCGTCAGCAACGTGAAGTCCCTGCGCTTCTCCTATGACGCGCTGGCGCCCACCACGGTGATGGGGCTCGTCCAGGACTCGCTGGAGACGGACATGGACATCCCCATCGTGGCGCTGCTGCCCCTGCGCGTGCCCCCCATGGCCAGCCTGCCCGCCATCATCGCCAACGTGCCCAACATCCGCGTGTCTCAACTGGATCCCCGGGGGATGGATCCGCTACAGGCAGAGGTGGTGGCCCAATCCATGGTGGATCAGTCCACGGACAAGGTGCTGACGGCCACCGGCGAGCTGGACGTGCTCCGCTACGGCTCGGTGCTGAGCGCACCTGGATTGGTGGGCGTGCGCGGCGCGGGTTACGGTCACGACGGCCTGTACTACGTCCAGCAGGTCACCCACGACATCACGCCCGAGTCCTACTCTCAGCAGTTCACGCTCACACGAGAGGGCTGGGGCAGTACGGTTCCCACGGTGATGCCATGAATCATGACGCTCCAGCTCATCAGGACAGGCGCTACTACGGCAAGTACCGCGGCAAGGTGTTGGAGAACCTCGATCCGCTGGAGCTGGGCCGCATCCTCGTGGAGGTGCCCGCGCTCGACGGGCTGGAGGCCAGTTGGGCCCTGCCGTGCGTTCCCTACGCGGGCCTCCAGGTGGGCTTCCTCATGCTGCCGCCCATCGGCGCCAACGTGTGGGTGGAGTTCGAGGGGGGAGATCCCACCCACCCCATCTGGGCCGGGTGCTTCTGGGGCGAGGGGGAGAAGCCCGTGCTGGTGGAGACGCCCTTCCAGAAGATCATCAAGACGGATTCCTTCACCCTCTTCATCAACGACGTGCCCGGCGCGGGCGAGATGATCCTGGAGATGGGGCCGCCCGCGGTGGAGGTCCCCGTCACCATCATGATCGACCCCGCGGGGCTCCAGATCGAAACGGCCGAGGCCCTGGTGTCGATGAGCCCGGAGGAGATCACCGCCACCCTGCCGCCCACCGCCGTCGTCATGACCGAGGCGAGCGTCAGCGTGGAGACGGAGGGCGCCGTCACCGTCACCGCCGAGGACGTCACCGTCACCGCCAACGTGGACGTCATCGGCCCGGTGGAGGTGGTCGGCAATGTGGAGGTGACGGGCGCGGTGGAGATCGAAGGCAACGTGGAGATAGCGGGCGCGGTGGAGATCGAAGGCAACGTGGAAATAGCGGGCGCGGTGGAGATCGAAGGCAACGTGGAGGTGGCCGGCGCGGTGGAGATCGAGGGAGAGGTGGGCGTCGTCGGAGCGGTGGAGGTGGTCGGGGACACGGCCGTGGTGGGCGCCTTCGAGGTGGTGGGAGACCAGGCGGTGGCGGGAGCGGTGGAGGTGGCGGGCCCGCTGGTGGCCGCCACGCTGACGGGAGTGCCCATTCCATGAGAACCCTCTCGAACCGGGCCGACGTGGCCTTTCCCTATGACGTGGACGAGCGGGGCCAGACGAACACCGCGACCACCTACGACGCGCATGTGCGCCACCTCATCGAGCAGGTGCTCTTCACCTCGCCCGGGGAGCGCGTCAACCGCCCGGACTTTGGCAGCGGGTTGATGCAGCTCGTCTTCGCCCCGGCGGGCGATGAGCTGCTGGCCTCCACCCGCCTGCTGGTGCAGAGCAACCTGCAGCGCTGGCTCGCGGACGTCATCTCCGTGGAGGCGCTGGACGTGACGCTCCAGGAGTCCACGGTGAGCGTCCTCCTGCGCTATGTCGTGCTGGCCACCGGGCAGCGGAGGCAGGAGCGATTCACGCGATGAAGCTCCAGATCCCCTCCGATCTGCAGACCGCCTCCCGCCCCCGCGCCGAGCGCTGGCGAGCGGTGGCCCTCAGGCCCGGCTACTACGGCCTGGATCAGGTGGATGTACTCGAGTTGAAGGAGGCGGGCTGGGTCCTGCACCTGCACTTCATCCCCAACGTCAGCGGAGTGGGCGGCGAGGGCACTCCTCCCGGGCTGGATGCACGCCACCTGCAGGTGTGGGACGAGGACGGGCGATACATCCACGCAACGGTGAGTGCCTTGGAGCCGCTGGATCCGCTGACGGTGGAGGTGACCTTCCTCCTGGAGCGGGGCTCACTGGCGGAGCTGCAGCACCGCTCCCTCACGCTCGGCCTCACGGATCTGGACTCGGTGGATCCCGTCTTCAGCTACGCGCACTTCCGCCTGTCGCTGGAGCGCGAGCAGGCCCCCTCGGCCCCGGAGGCCCTGGCACACGACGCCCTGGCCCTGTCTCCCTCCTCCTACCAGGCAAAGGACTACGAGAGCTTCACCCGGCTGATGCTGGATCGGCTACGCCTCACCGTCCCCGCCTGGAAGGAGCGCCACGCCGCGGACCTGGGGGTGATGCTGGTGGAGCTGCTGGCCCATGCGGGTGACACCCTCAGCTACTACCAGGACGCGGTATCCGCCGAGGCCTACCTGGGCACCGCCCAGCGCCGTACCTCGCTGCGCCGCCATGCCCGGCTGCTGGACTACTCCGTCCATGAGGGCTGCAACGCCCGCGTCTGGATGCACGTCGCGCCCCAGCGCGAGCTGGAGCTGCCCGCTGGCACCGCCTTCCACACCGTGCCTCACGAGGCCGTCGGCGGCGCCTGGGATGTGCGACCCCCGGAGCACCACTCCATCTTCGAGAGCCTCGCCCCCGTCCGGCTGCGTCCGGAGCACACCCGCTTCCAGCCCTATACCTGGGGTGCTCGAACACTCACCCTGCCCCGGGGCGCCACCTCCGTCACCCTGCTCGGGCACCACGCGACGCTGCGCGCCGGGGACGTCCTCATCCTCGAGGAGCTGCGCCACCCCGACACCGGTCGCGAGGCGGACGCGGACCCGAACCACCGGCATGCCGTGCGACTGAACGAGACGCCCGAGCTGGACAAGGATCCGCTCGACGACACGCCCCTCACCCGCGTCTCCTGGTTCCCCGAGGACGCCCTCCCCTTCACCCTGCACATGGGCAACACGCGGGACGAGCAGCCGCTGGCCCAGGTGCTCGGCAACGTGGTGCTCGCCGACCATGGGCAGACGCAGCCTCCGGTGGAGGTGACGGTGGAGGACGATGGCACCCTACACCTGCCCCTGGGCAACCAGCGCGTGGTGAACTCCGAGCGCTACTCCGAGCGGAGGTTTCGCACCTGGCCCGCCAGCGAGACGCTGGAGCAGCAGCCCCGACAGACCCTCCCCTGGGTCCAGGTGTTCGAGCTGCGCCCGGGCCGCGAGGTGGCCTGGGAGCCGCAACATGATCTGCTCTCCAGCGACCGGCTCGAGCGCCACTTCGTCGCCGACGTGAATGACGGGGACGAGCTCGTGCTGCGCTTCGGCGATGGTGCCTTCGGGCGGCGCATGCGCCCGGGCTCGCGGCTGAGGGTGACGTGGCGCAGCGGGCACGCGCCCCACTCCGCCGTGGGCGCCGATCGACTCGTGCGGATGGACGCCCGGTTCGCGCCCTTCGTGGACGAGGTGCGCAACCCGCTGTCGGCCCGCGGAGGACTGGCTTCCGAGGACGCCGAGCGCGTGCGCCGCGACGCCCCCAATGCCTTCCGCGAGCAGCATCGCTGCGTCATCGATGAGGACTACGTGACGCTCGCCCGGCGCGTGCCGGGAGTACGCGCGGCGGCCGTGCAAATCCTCTGGAATGGGAGCTGGCACGTCGCCCGGGTACACGTGCTGCCCCAGGAAGGCCGCGCTCCCACCGCGAGGCTGTTGGAGCGCATCCAGCACTACCTCTCCGAGCACCGCATCATCGGCATCGAGGTGGAAGTGCGGCCCCCCGAGTTCGTTCCGCTCGACATCGCCCTGCGCGTGGGCCTGAAGGCCGGCTACGCATTCGGCACCGTGCATGCCGCGCTGGAGAGGGAGCTGGGCAGTGGCACGCTGGAGGACGGGCGCCTCGCCTTCTTCCACCCGAGCGCCTTCGGCTTCGGCCAGTCGGTGTATCTGGCCCCCCTCATCGCCCGGGCGGCCTCGGTGCCCGGTGTGGCCTGGGTGGAGGCCCTTCGCTTCCAGCGCTGGGGACAGGATGAGTCCAGCGAGCTGGAGAGTGGCCGCATCCTCGCGAGCCCCACCGAGGTCCTCCAGGTGGAGGGCAGGCCCGGCCGGCCCGATCTGGGACTCATCCACATCCACGTCACCGGAGGTGGCCGATGACGGCTCGACCTCGAAACCCGCCCGGGCGCACCGAGCTCGCCGGACGACTGGGCACGCGCACCACCTTCCTGGAGCGCATGCGGCAGCGGCTCGCCCACTGGAGCCCATCCCCCGATGGCGAAGGAGCGATTCCGCTGCACGGACTGGCGACGGCGCCCAGGACGAAGCGGGCCGAGGGCACGGAGCAGGGGCCCTCACTGGTGCCGGGAAACGACTTCACCCACGGGCTGCTCGACGCGTGGGCCGCGCTCTCCGACGTCCTCTGCTTCTACCAGGAGCGCATCCTCAACGAGGGCTACCTGCGCACCGCCACCGAGGACTTCTCGGTGATGGAGCTGGTGCATACCCTGGAGGTGCAGCCCCAGCCCCCGGTGTCCGCCCGGGTGGACCTGAGCGTCACCGTATCCAACAAGCCCGGCGCTCCGGCGCGGCTGGAGCTGCCCGCGGGGCTGGCGATGCAGAGCATCCCCGGCCCCGGCCAGAAGCCGCAGATATTCGAGACGTCCGCCCCGCTGCTGGCGCGCCCCGAGTGGAACGCCCTGCGGCCGTGGCGACCCCGCGCGGCCACGGGCCCCGCGCCGCTGCGCGCCGACGCCCACGCCCTGCTGCTGGAGAAGGGCACCCAGGACGTGAGCCCGGGGGACGTGCTGCTGCTGCGCACCCGGCGCACCGACGGCTCGGCCTGGACGGCGCTCAAGACGGTGCGCCGCGTGGGCCGCTCGCGCCGCCGCGGTTGCTCGCTGCTGGCCTGGGACGAGCCTCTCGACGAAGCGCTCGGCACGGAGCTGCTCCCCGACGTCGAGGTGTGGACGACGCGCGCCCCCGAACCCCTCTTCGGTGCCGACGCCCGGCCCTGGGCGGAGCTGCGCCTGAAGGATCGACTTCGCCTGGGCACGCCCTGTGGCGGGTTGCAGCGCCTGGACGCGCCGTGGAAGGGCTGGAGGAACCTCCAGCGCGGGCTGCCGCTCGGGAAGCTGCTGTGTCTGGGCGCCCACCAGGGCCACCTCCTGGTGAGCGTGGAGGGACAGGGGCTGCTGCGCTCCAAGGACGAGGGAGAGACCTGGGAGACCCTCACCCTGCCCACCGCTCACGTGGACGTGCTGTGCCTGGGACGAGACACCCAGGGCAGACTGCTGGCCGGCACCCGGAGACACGGCGTCATCCGCAGCGCGGATGGGGGCGGCTCGTGGGAGCTCCTCAAGGGCCAGGTGGTGGTGGAGAACGCCCTGGTGCCGCTCGGCCGTCACCCGCGCAAGGACTGGAGACTGCCTCCCTCGCCCGTACGTGGCCTGGCCGCCTTCGTGGCCGAGGAGGGCCGCTCCGACGCCGCCGCCTTCATCGTCGCCGGCACCGACGAGGGTGTCTTCTCCTGGGAGGAGTCCACCGCCACCTGGCGCCCCTTCAACGAGGGCCTGCCCATGGGTAAGGC
>QKJM01000695.1 GCA_003249315.1 Archangium sp. | reverse complement strand
CTATTCGACAGTGGCGTCTCGACAGTGACGAATCGCCAGTGACTTCTTGACACCACCACTGTCGAGTCCTACTGTCAGGAGCGTGAGCACGACGACGACACCCAGGGAGTGGAAACTGGCCGAGCTGGCCGCGGAGGCGGGCGTGTCCCCCCGCACCGTGCGCTACTACGTCCAGCGCGGGCTGCTGCCCGCCCCGCCCTTCCGCGGACCCGACACCGTCTACGGAGAGGAGCACCTGCTGCGCCTCAGGGCCATCCGCGCCCTCCAGGCCCGCTTCCTCCCGCTCGACGCCATCCAGGTGGAGCTGGCCCGACTCGAGCCCGAGGCGCTGCGAGCCCTCGCCTCGAGCGAGCCTCCCGCCGAGCCTCCCCCCACGCCCACTCCCGCCTCCGAGGCGCACCGGGCCACCCCGCCCCCTCCGGGGACACACTGGCAACGGTGGGAGCTGGCACCAGGGCTGGAGCTGCACCTCGCCGACACGGCGGACACGAAGACCCGGGCGCTCGCGGAGCGTGTGCGCGCCCTCATCCAGGAGTCCCAGGAAAGGTAGAGCCATGGAGAACACGAAGGCAGGGCTGTACACCCAGCAGGGTACCCAGGTTCCGCTTCAGGGCGTGGAGGTCTCCGGCGAGCTGCTCGGCGGCCATGCCCGCGTGCGCCTGCGCCAGCGCTACCGCAACGACGAGTCCCGGCCCGTCGAGGCCGTCTACGTCTTCCCCCTCCCCTCCGACGCCACCCTCTCCGGCTTCTCCATGGAGTGCGCCGGCCGCCGCGTCCACGGCGTCATCCAGGAGCGCGAGCAGGCCTTCCGCACCTATGACGACGCACTCACGGCCGGCCACGGCGCCGCCCTGCTCGACCAGGAGCGCCCCAACGTCTTCACCGCCCAGGTGGGCAACCTCCTCCCCGGCGAGGAGACGCTCGTGGAAGTCGAGTTCCTCCAGGGGATTCAAGTGGAGGAGGGCTGCGTGCGCTGGGCCCTGCCCACCCTCGTCGCCCCTCGCTACATCCCCGGCTCCCCCCAGGGTGACCGCACCGGCCACGGCACCGCGGAGCCCACCTCCCGCGTCCCCGATGCCGACCGCATCACCCCTCCCATCGGCGACGCCCGATACGGCCTCTCCCTCGAGCTGCTCGTCTCCCTCGGCCGCGAGGTCGTCGTGGAGAGCCCCTCGCACGAGTTGGATATCTCCGCCGCCGAGGACGGCCTCCGCGTCAGGCTCGCCCAGCCCCACGTCGCGCTGGACAGGGACTTCGTTCTCACCGTCCGCAGCCCCGACACCAGCGCCCCCCTCACCACCCTCGTCACCCACCGCCGCGACGAGCAACCCGGCACCTTCGCCCTCACCGTGGTGCCCGACCTGCTCGGCATGGCCTCCGCCCCCAGGCGCCAGGAGGTGGTGTTCGTCGTGGACACCTCCGGCTCCATGGGCGGACAGAGCCTCCCCCAGGCCCAGGGCGCCCTCCGCCTCTGCCTCCGTCACCTGCGCGAGGGAGACCGCTTCAACATCCTCGAGTTCAACAGCTCCTTCCGCTCCTTCTCCCCCGAGCCCGTCCCCTTCACCCAGAAGACGCTCGAGCAGGCGGACCGCTGGGTCTCCTCCCTCCACGCCACCGGCGGCACCGAGCTGCTCCAACCCCTGCTCGCCGCCACGCGGGCCGTCCCCGATGGCGTCGTCGTGCTCCTCACCGACGGCCAGGTGGGCAACGAGGATGAAATCCTCTCCGCCGTCCTCGGCGCCCGGAAGTCCGCTCGCTTCTACTCCTTCGGCATCGGCACCAACGTCAGCGACGTGCTGCTGAGGAACCTCGCCCGGCAGACCGGCGGCGCCGTGGAGTTCATCCACCCCGGCGAGCGCATCGACGACAAGGTGGTGGCCCAGTTCTCCCGCGCCCTCGCCCCCCGCGTCACCGGCCTGGAGCTGCGCTTCGAGGGTGTCGAGGTCTCCGAGCTCTCCCCCGCCGAGCCCCCTCCCCTCGTCGACGGCGCCCCCTGGTGCCTCTTCGGCCGCTACGCCTCCCCCGGCTCCGGCACCCTCGTGCTCCGCGGCCAGGCCGGCCCGGAGACCTTCTCCCTCTCCATCCCCCTCACCCTCCCCGCCAGGGCCGAGCGCCCCGCCGTGGAGAAGCTCTGGGCCGCCGAGCGCATCCGCTCCTGGCAGGATGCCGCCCTCGTCGGCCGCCGCGCCCAGGCCCTCAAGGAGCGCATCGTCCAGCTCGCCCTCGCCCACGGCCTCGTCACCCCCTACACCTCCTTCGTCGTCGTCGAGGAGCGCTCCGGAGAGCGCCTCGCCTCCGGCCTCCCCGAAACCCGCGTCGTCCCCGTCCACGCCCCCGCCGGCTGGGCCATGTTCGACTCCGCCCCCGCCAAGGAGGAGCGGAAGCGCTCCCGCCCCGGCGCTCCCCGGCCCATGGCTTCGCCTCCTCCCATGGCCGCCTCTGCCATCGGCGCCTCCGCCTCCTTCGGGGCCCCGCCTCCCGCTCCCGCTGCCGCCCCGAAGAAGAAGGCGAAGGGTGGTGGCATGCTCGACGGGCTGTTCTCCAAGCGCATGAAGGAGGAGGCTCCCGCCCCCAGCTTCGAGAGCGCATGCAGCCCCGAGCCCGCCGCCGAGATGATGGTCGACGAAGAATTCTCTCTGGAGGAGGCCCCCTCGTCCTCCGGCGGCCTCGGCCTCCTCGAGACGCAGCTCGCCAGCGGACTGTGGCAGGGCTCCGGCTCCGAGCCCGAGCCCGTTCGCCAGGCTCGCGCCACCGCGCTCGCCCTGCTCGAGCTGCTCCGCCAGGGCATCACCAGCTCCCACCCCCTCCACGGCGCCCAGGTGAAGAAGGCCGTCGAGGCCCTCCTCTCCCTCGTGCCCCAGCTCGGCGACGCTCCCGAGACCGCCGAACTCGCCCTCGGCGTGGCCTGGCTCGTCGCTTCCGGCCCTCGCACCCGCGGACGCATCGCCCAGGCCGCGCAGCCCCTCGCCAGCCTCAGCGCACGGCTCGGCAATGAAATGGCCTTGCGCCAGTTCGTTGATTCGCTGGCGACACGGTAGTTGGCCTGACGAGGCGCGGGGTGGGGAAGGACATTCCCCCCCCAGCCCTCCGCTCGCGACTCCAACCTGTCTGACAACCGGACAGGCTCGCGGAGAGCGCATCCGCCAGGCTCACGGCCGGGGAGCCCATTGGCGGCTCCGGCGGATGGCTTTCATGCCGCGTTGCGCGGGTCTCACTTCATGAGAGTGACAACCGCTCGCGACGACCTTGACGGTACCCCGCCGAGTTGCTACACATTCGCTCCAGCATCCAGAGTGGCTCTGTTCAAGAGCCCGACAACCTGGGAACGGACTCCCAAGGTGTCCAAATGATGCGGCCAGCCGCGGGCACAGTGCCCCGGACGGCAACCCAAATGTCCGGGGCGGGAGGCAACCTCCCTCTCCCGGCGGAGACTGTGCCGCCATGATGTGTCATCCCCTCAACTGAAGCTGAATCCAGCCCACGCTCCCTCCTGACGTGCGGCCCGCGTGCGCCCATCCGTGGCGTGCGCAGGACGAATCGCACCCCGCCGGGAGACGTGCGTCCAGACAAACACAAACATTTCCACGGCCTCCCCGAAGGAGCGCCGCAACGCCCGAGGTATATCCATGAGCAACGCCGAAACGCCGAAGTACCACCCCCAGACGCTCGCCCTCCACGCCGGCTACTCCCCCGACCCCACCACCGGAGCGCGAGCCGTCCCCATCTACCAGACGACGAGCTACCGCTTCCGCGACGCGGACCACGCCGCCAACCTCTTCGCACTCAAGGAGTTCGGCAACATCTACACGCGCATCACGAACCCCACCAATGACGTCTTCGAGAAGCGCATCGCCGCGCTCGAGGGCGGGGCGGCGGCGCTGGCGGTCGCCTCCGGGCAGGCGGCCGAAACACTGACATTGCTGACGCTGCTGAAGGCGGGGGACGAGTTCATCACCTCCTCCAGTCTGTACGGGGGCACGTACAACCTCTTCAAGGTGCAGCTACCACGCCTGGGCATCCGGGCGCGCTTCGTGGACGGGAGCCAGCCCGAGGCCTTCCGCGAGGCGGTGGGCCCGCGCACGCGCGCCATCTACCTGGAGTCGCTCGGCAACCCACGGCTGGACGTGCCGGACCTCGAGGCCGTGGCCCAGGTGGCACGCGAGGCCGGCGTGCCCCTCATCGTAGACAATACCGCCGCCTCCCCGGCCCTCTTCAACCCGCTGGCCCACGGGGCCCATATCGTCCTGCACAGCGCCACCAAGTACATCGGCGGGCACGGCACGGCCATCGGCGGCGTCATCGTGGACGGAGGCACCTTCCCCTGGGACAACGGAAAGTTCCCCGAGTTCACCGAGCCCAACCCCGGCTACCACGGCCTCAAGCTCCACGAGGCCTTCGGCAACCTGGCCTTCATCCTCAAGGCACGGGTGGAGGGCCTGCGCGACTTCGGGCCCTCGCTCAGCCCGCACAACGCCCACGCCTTCATCTACGGCCTGGAGACGCTGCACCTGCGCGTGCAGCGCCACGCGCAGAACGCGCTGGAGCTGGCCCGGTGGCTGCGCACCCACCCGAACGTGAGCTGGGTGCGCTACCCGGGCCTGGAGGAGGACCCCGCCTACCCTCTGGCGCGGCGCTACTTCCACGGAGGCTTCGGCGGACTGGTGACATTCGGAGTGAAGGGCGGCCTGGAGGCCGGCCGCCAGCTCATCAACCGCGTGCGGCTGTGGAGCCTGCTCGCCAACATCGGTGACACCCGCTCGCTCATCATCCACCCGGCCAGCACCACGCACCAACAGCTCACCGCGGAGGAGCAGGGCAGCACGGGCGTGACGCCAGATCTGGTGCGGCTGTCCGTGGGCCTGGAGCACCTGGACGACATCCGCGACGACCTCGACCAGGCGCTGCGAGGCTGAGGACACCATGGGCACCTCCGCCTCCCCCTTCCTCTTCGAACTCGCCCTGCCCGGCCTCACCCTGGAGTCCGGCCACTGGCTGGAGCGCCACCGCGTGCATGGCTGGTGCTGGGGCCCGGAGTCGGACGCCGCGGATGTGTCCGCGGGCCAGCCGCTCTCCTCCTCGGTGCCCACGGTGCTGGTGATACATGCGCTCACCGGAGACGCACGCGCCGGCGGCCCGGATGGTTGGTGGGAGCCTCTGGTGGGCCCCGGCCACGTGTTGGATCCACGACGCTGCCGCCTCCTCTGCTTCAACCTGCTGGGCTCCTGCTACGGCACGTCCGGGCCGTCGGACGCGGACTTCCCGACGGCCCCGGACGGGACGCCCGCCACCCTCACCACGTGGGACATGGCGCGCAGCCTGTTGCTGGCACTGGACGCGCTTCAGGTGCGTGAGCTGGCGCTATGCACGGGGGGAAGCCTGGGCGCCATGGTGGCGCTGTGCCTGGCCACGCTCGCTCCGGAGCGGGTGGAGCGGCTGGCGCCCATCGCCGGCGCGGCCCAGAGCACGGCGTGGGTGGTGGGCCTCAACCATGTGGCGCGCCAGGTGCTGCGCATGGACCCGGGCTTCCCCCACGACGTGCGGCGCGGGCTGGCTGTCGCGCGACAGCTCGCCATGCTCAGCTACCGCGCGGAGGCGGGACTGGAAGCGCTACAGGGCCGACACCTGGAGGAGCCCTGGAGCCCGGAGCGGCCCGCTCGCATCCAGACATACCTGGAGCACCAGGGAGAGAAGCTGGTGCGCCGCTTCGACGCGCGCAGCTACCTGTGCCTGCTGGGCGCCATGGACCACCATGATCTCTCCCGCCCTCCGCCCCCGCCCGGCCCCAGCGAGTCCTGGCGGCATGGCCCGACGTGGGGACCGCAGCGACTGAGGGCCCACGTACTGGCGGTGGGCATCGACACCGATGTGCTGTTCTTCCCTCAGCATATGGCGCAACTGGCGGCGGACGTGCGCGCGCTCGGCGGTACCGCCGAGGAAACCGTGTTGAGGAGCCCCCACGGCCACGACGCCTTCCTCCTCGAGTGGGAGCAGATGGGGGCGGTGCTCGCCCGCGCGCTCCCGGAGGGACTTCGTCCATGAGCTGCTCATCCAGCGCGGTGCGTCTCACGCACCCGGCCTTCGACCCGGCCCCCCCACCGGTGAGCCTCCTGGTGCTGGGCAAGGGCACCGTGGGCGGCCAGCTCCTCCAGCAGGTGTCCGCCCAGCAGGAATGGCTCGCGCGTGAGCACGGCATCGCACTGCGCGTGGTGGGCGTGGTGGACAGCCGACGAACCCTCCTCGACGAAAGGGGACTCCGCCCCGAGAGGCTGCTGGAGCGACTGGCACAGGCCCCGGCCTCCACTCACGGCGCCCCCTCCCTTCGCCCGCTGCTGGAGCGGCTGAGGGTACTTTCCGCCCCCGTGCTGGTGGACTGCACCGCGGAGGAGGGCATGGAGGCGAACTACCTCGACGCCTTCATCCGTGGCTTCCACGTGGTGGCGGCCAACAAGAAGCCCCTCGCCCTGCCGTGGGCCGAGCGCGAGCACCTGCTGGCCGAGGCGCGACGCCACCACCGCGCCTACCACTACGAGACGACCG
Organism: Archangium sp.; assembly: GCA_003249315.1. GTDB lineage: Bacteria > Myxococcota > Myxococcia > Myxococcales > Myxococcaceae > QKJM01. The sequence continues at coordinate 659 of QKJM01000695.1, read as the reverse complement.
TGGGGGCGAGCCTGCCCGTCATCGACACCCTCGCCAACCTCGTCCGCACCGGGGACACGGTGCGCCTGGTGGAGGGCTCGCTGTCGGGCACGCTCGGCTTCCTCTGCGACGCGCTGATGCAGGGGGTGCCCTTGTCCGTCGCCGTGCGAGACGCGCGCGCACGAGGCTTCACCGAGCCCCACCCGGGCGAGGACCTCAGCGGACAGGACGTGCGCCGCAAGGCCCTCATCCTCGCGCGCGAGCTGGGGCTGTCACTGGAGCTCGACCAGGTGGAGGTAGAGCCCTTCGTGCCAGCCGAGCTGCTCTCCGAGTCCTCTCCGGAGGCCTTCCTCGTCGCACTGGAGGCGCTGGACGCTCCGGTGAGGGAGCGGGTGCGGAACTACCGCCGCGAGGGCCGGGTGCTGCGCTATCTGGCCCGCGTGGACCCCGCCGAATCCGCCCGCGGAGGCACCGCCGTGCGAGTGGGCCCCGTGGCCGTGGACGCGAGCCACCCCGCCGCGCAGCTACGAGGCGCGGAGGCCCTGGTGGCCTTCACCACCGAGCGCCACCACGAATTCCCGCTGCAGGTGCGCGGCGCGGGGGCAGGGGGCGCGGTGACCGCCTCGGGCGTACTCGCGGACGTGCTGCGCATCGCCCAGTCCCTGAGGGTGCGGTGAGGC
>QKJM01000224.1 GCA_003249315.1 Archangium sp. | reverse complement strand
CGAGTCCCCGCCCGTGTCGCACGTCTCTCCCGCCAAGGAGTTGGTGTAGTTGTCGCCACAGACGGGGTTGGTGCAGTCCTTGTCGCAGGTGGCCGAGTCCCCTCCGCCCAGGTTGTCGCACTGCTCGTTGGCGCTGGTATTGACGAAGCCGTCCCCACAGACGACGGGAGTGCAGTCGCTGTCACAGGTGGCGGAGTTGCCGCCCGTGTCGCACTGCTCGCCCCGAGCGCTGTTGGTATAGCTGTCGCCGCAGAAGGCGATGGTGCAGTTCTTGTTGCAGGTGGCCGAGTCCCCTCCACCCAGGTTGTCGCACTGCTCTCCGGCGCTGGCGTTCACCACGCCGTCGCCGCAGGACACCAGCGTGCAGTTCGCGTTGCAGGTGGCCGACTCACCCGCGGTGTCGCACGCCTCCACGCGCGGGAGCTTCCGGTCCACCCACCCGTCGCCACATCGGGCCAGGATGCACACGTCAACGCAGTCGTCCTCGTTCGAGACGTTGCCGTCGTCGCACTCCTCGTTGAGATCGCGAACGCCGTTGCCGCAACCCTCGCCCGAGCGGCAGTTGGCGCTGCAGCCGTCGCCGTCCACGTTGTTGCCATCGTCACACAGCTCGCCGACAGTGGAATCGACGATGCCGTTGCCACAGCTCTCGTCGGAGCGGCAGTTGGCGCTGCAGCCATCACCATCACTGAGGTTGCCGTCGTCGCACACCTCCCCCTTGGCCACGTCCACGTAGCCATTGCCGCAGGTCTCATTGGAGCGGCAATCACCGCTGCAGCCGTCGCCGCTCTCGTAGTTGCCGTCGTCGCACGCCTCCCCCTTGACGGTGTCCGTGTAGCCGTTGCCGCAGTACTCGGTGGAGAGGCAGTCACGGCTGCAGCCGTCGCCGCTCACGTAGTTGCCGTCGTCGCACGCCTCGCCCACGTTGGCATCCACGGTGCCGTTGCCGCACAGCTCGCTGGACCGGCAGTTCGAGCTGCAGCCGTCGCCCTGGACGGTGTTGCCGTCGTCGCACAGCTCGCCCGCCTCGACGTCCAGCTCGCCATTGCCGCACGTCTCGTCCGACAGGCAGTCGTTGCGACAGCCGTCGCCGCTGAGGATGTTGCCGTCATCACAGACCTCGCTGGCCTGCACGACGCCGTCTCCGCAGTCGGAGCGGATGCAGACGTCCTGCCCCTTGGCGCACTGCGTCCCGGGAGGACAGACGAGGTCCGCCGAGCAGACCACGCTCTCGGGAGCGAAGCACGCGGACAACGGAAGGACCAGGAACGCCACCGCGAGCGGGGTGAACCAGGCACGGCGAACGGAGCTGCGAGGATTCGGACTTGTCATGGAGGAAACCTCAGAAACGGAACGTCGCCAGAACGCCGCCCGTCCCACTCCCTACGAGGGGAGTGACACCCACCTTCGGCTCATCCTTCACTTCCCCTTCGGGGTTGACGCGGTAGGGCTGGAGCCGGTTGACGTAGACGAGCACCGCCCCCGTGAGCACCGCGGCCCCGCCCACTGCATACGAGCCGATCGCTACATTCTGCATGAGCTCACCCCGGTTGAGCAGGGGCCCTCCCTGCTGGGTCTCACTCAGCGCGCACCCACCGCAGGCGATGATCTCCCTGTCGAACGCCTGAAAGCTCTCCCTCGCCTGCCAGTGGAGGGCCCCGCCCGCCAGAGCCACCGCGGCCCCCGCTCCCAGCACCGCCCAGGGCTTCCACACGGCCCACTTGCGCCGGTACTCGGTGAGATCATCCGTGGTGAACATCTTGAGATCCAGCGTGCTCTTCTCACCGGGAGCCAGGGCGCTGTTGAGGTTGGTGGGGAGGTAGCCCTCCCGGGTGGCGGCGATGGTATGCGGGCCAGCGCGCACCAGCCCCTCGAAGCGGCCGGGCCCCGTGAACAGCGGCTTGCCATCCATCACCACGCTGGCGCCGGGCACGTCACAGATAATCTCCACCCAGGCGAGCTGCTTCTCCAGCAGGTTCTTGTAGCCGCGGGCGTGCTCGAACTTCTCCGGATCCAACGGCACCGGGCCGTAGCGCAGCGCCGCCACCAGGTGCTCATGGACCTCGATGGGCTGATCCAGGTTCAGCAGCGCCAGCGACAGGTTGTAGTGGATGGCCGGGTGGTCCCAGTGCTTGAGCGCCTCGCGGTACTTCGCGGCGGCCCGCACGAACAGGGACTCCTTGAGGAGGGCGTTGGCCTCCTTGAAGACCACATAGGCGGCCTGCTGCTGGTCCTCGGAGACGCCCTGGGCCCAGGGGCGATCCTTCTGGGAGCCGAGCGTCTGGGCCGCTTCCCGCGCGCCCCGCTTCTGCGCGACCGCGGGCGTCGCCCCCAGTGTCAGGAGCACCCACGATGCCACGAGGGCATATGTCGCCGTCCTGTTCATCACCATACGCATGGACCTCTTACTTCAGCTCTTCGATCACCGGGCTGCCGAGTTGCGACTGCAGGCGGCTGGCCCGATCCTGCTCGCGGCGAAGGAGCTCCTCGAGCTGCCTGGCGCTGCGGACGGCGCGATCCTGCGCCTTGCGGGCGGCCGACTCGTTCACCTGGGCCCGCCATTGGGCGTACCGGGCGCGCCGCCGCTGCAGCTCGGCCTTCTCCAGCGCCGAGAGCAGCTCCTCGTTCTTGACCTGGAGTTCCTCGTTGGTGCGATCCACCTGGACGTTGGCCGCCGCGGCCTCCTCGGCGGCCTGCTGGCGCTCCAGCTCCTTGGCCTGCACCTCGGCGAGCCGCTTCCGCGCCTCCGCCTCCGCCTTCTGCGCCACCTCCGCCTGACGCTCGGCGACGAAGCGCAGGGCCTCGGCCTCCTGCTGCGAGCGGCGGATGACCACCAGGGCCACCATGGCCGCGGCCAGCAGCAGGGTGAGGAAGCTCGCGCCGCCGATGTACAGCACCCGCTTGAGCCGCGAGGCCTTCGCCTCCTGGGAGAAGACGGCATCCAGGAAGGCCCGCTGCTGCTTGGGCAGCTCTCCGCGGTAGCGCCGCTGGAAGCGCCGCGCCTCCTCCACCATCTCGCCACGCCACAACAGGCCGCTGTCCTGGCCCTTTATCTGCCACTGCCGGGCGGCGTTGCGGAGCTGCTCGAGGAAGACCGAGTCCTCCTGGCCCTCGTCCAGCCAGCGCTTGAGGGTGGGCCAGGTGTGGACGAGCGACTCGTGGACGATCTCCACCGAGGCCCCCGAGGCCCCCGAGCCCGTCTGCACCACCAACAGGCGCGCCTGGACGAGCTGGGCGACGAGCCGCTGAATCTCCGCGCCGTCCTTGGACAGCTCGTGCAACTCGTCGATGGAGACGATGGCGCGCGTTCGCTCGGGTGTCACCAGGCGCAGGAAGACGGCGCGGGCGAGCGCTCGCGCCTGGGACGAGAGCTCGGCGAGCACGCTGTCCGCGTGGCTGGCGAGCGCTCCGGCGATACCACCGATGGCGTTGTAGCTGTCCACGGTGAGCAGCTTGCGCGAGGAGTCCCTCCCCTCCCACAGCTTGGTGGCGGCGAACTGCAGCAGCGGCAGCGCGCCCTGCGTCGCCTCCAGGTGCTCGAGCATGTGGGAGATCATCTCCTCGGACTCGAAGGAGTAGCCGGCCATCTCCGCGGGCTGCACCAGGGCGTCGCGCAGCCCGTCGGTGCTGGGCGAGGCGAGGAAGAAGAGGCCCTGCCCCAGCTCGGTCATGAAGCGCTGGTCCTCGGACACCCGATCCAGGAAGTCGGAGCGGATGGAGAGCACCACGCGCATGGGCGAGGTCGCGTCGTCGGCGATGGCGGACAGGCAGGCGGTGAAGGCCATGCGCACGTTCACGTCCGGCACCAGCGTGTAGAGCTCCTCGAACTGGTCCACGAAGAGCAGGATGTGGCGGCGCTCGCGGCGGGCGCGGCTGCGCAGCACGGTGCCCACGTAGCCGGGCTCGGACACGAGGCGCTCGACGAGCTTCTGCTGCTCCTGGATGTCGTCGGAGATCGTCGTGGAGGAGCCCACCAGGGGCGCCACGATGCTCACCAGCGCGGCCATGGGGTTGCGACCGGGGCGGATGACGAGCGTCTCCCACCGCTCGCCCGAGCGCTTGAGGGCGGGCACCAGACCGGCGCGCACGAAGGAGGACTTGCCGGCGCCGGAAGGACCCACCACGCCCATGAGCGGGCGATCCCTGATGCGGGTGACCAGGGCGGAGATTTCATGGGAGCGGCCGAAGAAGCGGTCCGCGTCCGTCTCCTGGAAGGAGCTGAGGCCGGCGTAGGGGCTCTCGTCGATGCGCAGCTCGCGGGTGTAGCGGCCGGGCAGGAACGGCTCCAGGGCCCGCAGCAGGCTGAGCGCGTCCGGGAAGCGCTGATCCTTGTGCTTGAGCAGGCAGCGGTCGACGACGTCGGCCAGCTCCTGGGGGATGTCCGGCACCTTCTCGCGCAGGCGCGGCATCGGCTCGTCCACGAAGCCGGTACACATGAGCTGCTCGCCGCGCAGCGGGTGGAGCGGGTGCTTCCCGTAGATCATCCGGAAGAGCATGATGCCCACCGCCCAGATGTCCGTCCGGTGATCGATGGACACGCCGATGCCCCACTGCTCCGGGGACATGAAGGCCAGGGTGCCCATGATGGCGCCACGGCGGGTGAGGTTGGAGATGTCCTCGCCCAGTCCCTCCACGGGCAGCGAGGGCGCGCGCACCTCACCGGTCAGCTCCCCCGCGGGCTCATCTCCCTGCAGCACCTTGGCGATGCCGAAGTCCAGCACCTTGATGGTGCCCGACTCGGTGACGAGGATGTTGTCGGGCTTGAGATCGCGGTGGACGATGTTCTGCTCGTGGGCGCACGCCAGCGCCCTCACCACCGGCACCATCAGCTCCACGGCGCGCGCTGGCGGCAGGCGCCTGCCCTCGGAGATCAGCTTCGTGAGCGGCTGGCCCTGCAGGTACTCCAGCACCATGAAGGGGCTGCCGCCGTACTCGCCCACCTCGTAGATGATGACGATGTTCTCGTGACTGCACCTGGCCGTCGCCCGCGCCTCGAGGACGAAGCGCTTGGTCATGTCCGGATCATTCGAGTGCAGGAACTTGATGGCCACCCGACGTCCCAGCCGCATGTCGCGGGCGAGGAAGACGGTGCCCATGCCACCGCTGCCCAGCTCTCGGATGAGCTCGTAGTGGTGGATGCGCGTGCCAGGCCGCGGCGTGCCACCGGACGCACCGCCGGTATCCTCCCCGGTCACTCCCGGAAAGCTGATGCCCGACGAGTTCTGGGAACCGGTATTCGGCTGACTGGGAGCCCCGGTGTTCGACTGCCCGCCAGAAGAGATGTCCGGGGAAACCGGCCTCCGCGGAGGGGCGGTCGGGTTGAACTCCTCAGCGATGATGGTGCGTTCATCCGGGCTGCTGCTCACGATTCCTCCCGCTGACGCGCTCCATCATACGGCCGCTTTGGAACAATGCGATTGCCGCTCTTACAGTTCCGCTAAATTTACTGGAGCGCGGAACTTCACTCCTTCCTTTTTCTTCAAATATGAAGAATTCCTGAAATGCTGTAATTTTTCCTTCAGTCTCTACCGTCCGGACGCGTGCAACCCCCTGAACAGACAGGGGAAGCAGCCGGCCTGGGGCTTGCTCTGCGGGTTGAAGTCCCCTCACTACCGGAGCGAGATGCCATGAAGAGACCCATGCTGCTGGCCGTCCTGTCCCTCCCCCTGCTCGTGGGCTGCGGTTCGGGCCCGGCCCGTTACACCGGGGGAGGTTGGCTCCCCTCCAGTTCTGGAGACGGCAAGGCCAACTTCGGCCTGAACGCCGACTTCTGCGGACTGGAACCTCGAGGCCACTTCACCTTCCACGACAAGAATGCGGTCGATCTGAACGGCACTCCCATTCCGGGCGGGGTGAAGTTCAACGCCCGCATCCTCGGCACGGGAGAGTGCCTGCCGGGTGATGGGTGCATCATCGATGGACAGGACGGCGCCGCGACGATCATCTTCGCGTACGAGTCACGCAACCCGCGGCGGCCAGGAGGAGGCATCGGCTTCTTCGGCTTCGTCGACAACGGAGAGGGACAGGCCGCGGATCCAGACATCCTCTTCGGCCTGGCCGTCCTCTCCATCAACGACGACGTCTACGCCTACGTCAACGCCGCCGAGGTGAAAGGCAACATACAGCGGCACGAGTGCCACTAGCAGCGGAGTGACTCAGGCGGAGGCACGCCGCCAGGCCGCGGCACCGGCCACGAACAGTCCGGCGAGCGTAGCCAGCAGCCCCCGGTGAAGGTTGGCCCAGACGAGGGGGCTGCGGCCCCTCGCCCGATCATCGAAGCGGCCGTGGGAGCCGAAGTCCCCGGACAGGGGGCTCACGAGGTTGTCACCGCGGTGGACGTCTCGCGGCTCGTCCGTCATCTGCTTGCGGAAGCCAATCCTCCCCAGGTAGCGGTCCAACAGGCCGGGGATGAACTTCTCCGCGAAGATGGCCTTGGCCGTGGGCAGGCCCAGCCAGATGGAGCGTCGGCGGTGGTGGGCGGCCCAGACGATGCCGCGCGCCACCACCTCGGGCTGGAAGATGGGAGGCACGGGCTGGGCCTGTCGGGGCATGCGGCTGCGGGACCAGTCGAACTGGGGCGTGTTGACCGCCGGCAGGTGTACCTCCGTCACTCGGACGCGGCTGCGCTCGTGGAGGAGTTCGGTCCGCAGCGACTCGGTGAAGCCGGTGATGGCGTGCTTGGCCGCGCAGTAGGCCGACTGCAGCGGAATGCTCCGGAAGGCCAGCGCGCTGCCCACCTGCACGATGGTGCCCGCGTCGTGCGGCTTCATCCGCTTGAGGGCCGCCTGCGTCCCATACACGTAGCCGAGGTATGTCACCTCCGTCACCCGCCGGAACTCATCGGGCCGCACCTCCATGATGGGCGCGAACACCGTCGACATGGCGTTGTTCACCCAGATGTCGATGCGGCCCCACTGGCGCTCCACCTCGGCGGCGGCCGCCTCCACCGCGCTGGCATCGGCCACGTCGCACGGGAGCACCAGCGCCTCGCCGCCGAGCTCCTCCACCTCGAGCGCCGTCGCCTCCAGCCGCTCCCGTCCACGTGCGATGAGACCGATGCGGGCGCCCTCCCGGGCGAACTCGCGCACCACCGCGCGGCCCACGCCCGCCGAGGCTCCCGTCACCACCACCACTTCGCGCCTCTTCTCCATCGCCGCTCCTCCCCGAGGGCCGCCCCTCCGGGACGCGCGCCCCACCAGG
>QKJM01000184.1 GCA_003249315.1 Archangium sp. | reverse complement strand
AAGCCCCGCGGAGGGGGCTCGGAGTCAGCGCTCGAGCTCCGCCGCGGCCCGAGGGCAGTTCGCCACCACGGCGCGGGCACGCTCATCTCCCCGCTCGGCCGCGCTCACCACCCGCGCCACCGTGGCCATGCACCGGTAGGGCTCGGGCGGCTTCTCCCGGTGGCAGCAGCGCCACCCATCCAGCCTCTTGTCGAGGTAGGTGAGGGACTCCTGCTTCGTGGGCATCACCACGTACCACACCGCCCCCAGCAGCAGCGCCAGCCACAGCACCTGCCAGCCCACTCCCCGCTGCCACCGGCGCGAGAGCAGCGCCACCGGCTCCGGGTGTACCTTCAGCAGCCGATCGAAGTACCGCCGCTGCAGCACGGGGGCGATCGCCAGGTCCACCGGCACCACCAGCGCGCGCGCCATTCCTCGCCACGGGCCCGGGGCATTCCCGTTGTCCACCAGTCTCAGCCCCACCACCGCCCGCCACGGCGTCCACCCGCTCAGCCCCCCCGTCGCGGACAGCAGCACCCACGCCACCGCCAGGGCCCCCACCAGCGCCCCCGGGGTGCGCTCCCACTCCAGCGCTCGCAGGGCCCCCCAGCCCAGCAGTGCCGCCGAGCCGAGGTCCAACAGGTCCGCCAGCCACAGTCGCCACAGGTGCTGGGTGTCCGGCGGCTCGAACTCCGAGGTGAACAGCGCATCGCTCATCCGCCGAGCAGCATAGTCCGCGTCGTCCCCGGACAACGGGTTTGTTGACGGGGAACAGGGAACCGCCCCCTTACGCGTGTCGCCGGGGCCGGCCGGCCAGCAGCTCCGGGGGGAAGAGCCAGCCCTCCTCCGCGTCCCTGTGACGCGCCCGCCGCGCCTTCCCCGTCTTCGCCCGCGTCGGCTCCTCCGGACGCGCCTTCACCTCCCGGCCCGAGCTCTCCCCCAGCGCCTTCAGCGGCGGCAGGTGCTCCGCCCGGCAGTTCCGGCACCACGACTGCGGCCGGCGCTCGCCCCGGATGAGGCGCGTGCCGAAGTCCCGCTCCGTCGGCCCTACGTGGCCACAGCGCGGGCAGCGGGACAGCGCCGTCTTCCCCACCTCCTTCGCCTGCTGCTTGCCGTGCTGCACCACCAGCGCCAGCGCCGTGACGAAGCCGTGCTTCGGCCTCGCCACCATCGGTCGGCGCCGCGGCGGCGACTCCGGGCGCTCCTTCCGCCCACCGGCTCGCCTCGCGGACTTCGGCTCCACTCCGCCGAGGAGGTCTCCCTGGACTCGCAACGCGCTCTGAGTGCTCGAGTGGCTCACGTCTCCACTCATACTGGAGGGGTCTGACATGCCCGGCTCACCCGGCTCGTTCCCCCGTCCCCTCTCCGGTCTTCCCACCTGGCCCTACCCGGGTCGCCCCCCGCCGCTCGTCCCGCTCCGCCCCCGTGCCCACCTTTCAGGAGACGACACTTCCAGGAGGCGGACATGGCCCAGACTCCCACCGAGACTCCCTCGCCGTCGGAGGAGCGCCACGAGCAGCGGCACGAGGCTCACACCCGCTCCACCTACGCCGCCTTCCTCAAGGAGCTGTGCGCGAAGGGGGGCCTGGAGCCCGACCTGGCCGGGTGTGCGGCGGCGGCGGTGGTCAACGCGCTCCTGCAGCGGATTCAGCCCTCCGAGGCGAAGGACCTGGAGGCGCAGCTTCCGCGCCGGCTGGTGGAGTTCCTCCCCAGGCCGGAGGTCTGGCGGGCGGGGCCCTCCACCCTGGGCAAGAGCAAGGAGGACTTCCTCGGCGCGGTGGCGAATGACCTGGGCATGGAGGTGTCCCGGGTGGAGCCGGTGGTGCGCGCGGTGCTCAACACCCTGCGCGAGCACATCTCCGAGGGCGAGGCGGAGGACGTGGAGCGCAACCTCCGCCCGGACCTGCGGGAGCTGTGGCGGCGCCCCCAGTAGCGCTCAGGGGCCGCTGCTCTCTCCCTCCCCCGCGCTCGCGGGAGGGAAGACGGGCGTGCCCCCGGGGAGGCTCGGGTCGTGCGGCAGGCTGCCGCGCGGGCTGCGCAGGTACACGAAGGGGGTGGCGTAGAGGAAGTTGCTCACCCGGGAGGTGTAGATGTCGGCGTAGCGCTCCACCTGGCGCGCGAGGTGGCTCTTGTCGTTGCCGGCGCGAGTGAGCACGCCCCAGATGGGGTTGGAGAGCTCGCTGGCGGCGCGGGCCAGGGGGCTGCGTTCCGTGTCCAGCGTCCGGAGCTGGAGCTGGAGCTCGGCGAGCCGGGCGTGGAGCAGCTCCTCGGGCTGCTCGGTGCGAGGGCCGTAGCCCTGCTTGTTTCTCTGCAGCTCCAACCGCACCTGGCAGGCCTCGGCCTCCAGCCGCTCCTTGTCCACCATCCTCTCCGCCAGCAGCGCCTCGGTGGTGCGGAAGGCGGTGATGGCGCGCACCTCGTCCTCCAGCTCGCGCAGCACCAGCGCGGTGCGCCAGCGCAGCACGTTCTTGGTGACATGGACGTCGCCGAACATGTGGTCGCCCACGTAGAGGATTTCGTCTCCGCTCATCCCCAGCGAGTGCTCCACCTCGCTGGCGCTGCCGCCGAAGTAGGGCACCCCCGGCTTGAGCGGCCCCCGGTGCGGGCGCAGCAGGCCCTCCTGTCCCGGCGTGGTGACGACCTCGAAGAGGTTGGCGCGGGTGGTGAAGAACTCGGGCTTGCGGGCGCTGACGATGACCACGTCGAACAGCTCCCGCCACGTCATGCCCCCGGTGAGGTACGGGTCGAACGCCGCGTGCATCATCGGCAGGGTGTAGGCCCACTCGCTGTTGGTGATGAGCAGCAGCTTCTTCCCGGCGTTCTTCTGGTCCACCAGGGCCAGGGCCGTCTCCGGCTCGGACAGCACGTAGCGCTCCGGGTCTCCGACGATCTCCGCCTTCAGCGCCCCCTCCATGTGGGTGGCGTCCAGACTACGGCGCACATGCTCATAGAGATCGCCGTAGCCCATGGGGCCGGGAAGGCGCCCCGCGTCGAGCAGGTCCACGAGCTGGGCATAGATGCAGCCCTCGGAGAGGGAGAAGAGGGTGTTGAGGAACACCCAGCGGGGCTCGGCGAGGTCGACGATGGTGCGGGCATACTCCCGGCGCTGGGCGTCGAAGTCCATGGCGTGGGTGCCGTGGAGGGCCTTCTTCACGAAGCCGAAGCGGTTGGCCTTGAGGAGGTTGCCCTTCTCGGTGTCGATGATGAGGCCGCGCATGGAGAGCTGCGGATCGAAGCGCAGGTGCCCCACGGGCCAGCCGAGGGACTCGAGCCGCTGGCGCATGTGCTCGTAGGCACGCTGTTCCCACGCCTCCACCCGGTAGTGGATGAGGGTGTAGTCCATGTCGTACCCGATGGCTTTGATGGCCCTCATGTTGAGGGTACGATTGCAGAAGAGGCCGCGCTCGGGCGGGGGGGCTGTCAGGGAGCCGCTCATGGCTACCTTCGTGCCCTGGTCGGTGGAAAAAGTCGATGACTCCGAGAGGCGGGCGTTGGTGGAGGGCGGGTGCGAGGGGGAGCACCCGTCGCGGAGTGAGGAGAGTCTGACATGAGGAACCTGCGGGGCCTGGGAGCCCTGATCCTGGCGCTGGCGGCGGGCGTGGTGGGGGCCGCGGACTGGACGACGATCGCCGACGGGGAGGTGCGCATCCGGGTGAGGGACGTGCCCGGGGGCCGCGAGGTGTGGGCGGAGGGAGAGCTGGAGGTGAGTGCGCGGGACATCCAGGAGGTGCTGGTGGACCATGACGCCTTCCGGCAGTGGCTGCCGTACGTGAAGGAGTCGCGGGTGCTGTCCACGGGGCCGGAGCACACGCGTCTGGCGTACACGCGGCTGGAGCTGCCGGTGGTGGCTTCGCGCGACTACATCTGTCGGGTAGTGGACGAGGAGCTGCTGGGGGCGGACGGAACGGGGGCGTTCCGCCAGGAGTGGCACGCGGAGGCGGCGGTGCTGCCGGAGAGGCGGGGAGTGGTGAGGGTGCGCCGCAACGAGGGGAGCTGGCACGTGGTGCCGCGCGGGGAGGGTCGCGCGTGGTTCGCCTACCGCTTCCTGGTGGAGCCGGGGGGCTCCATACCGGTCTTCCTGGCGGGCCTGGGGCAGAAGGAGGCGGTGCTGGACACGGTGAGCGCGCTGAAGAGGCGGGCGCGGGAGCTGGCCCGTCAGCGGGGGGCGCTCTAGCTACCCGGTGGTGCGGGAGGCGGAGGAGGGGCTGCGGCGGGCGATGCGCTCGAGCACGTCCGGGGACAGCTTGCGCTGGGCCACCTCGAAGAGCTCCGACTCCTCGAAGTGGACGTGGGCGAGCAGCCGCCGGCCCAGCCGCTCCATGCGGATGCTCAGGTTCTCCTCGCTCTGGGTGACGAGCTCGCGCAGGGCTTCGTGATCCTCCCAGGCGCGGGCCACGAGCTGCTCCTCGCCCGCTGCCTCCAGCGCCGGAAACAGCTCCTGCTCCTCGATGCGGAAGTGCGGCTCCACGTCCTTGTAGAAGCGCCGCAGGAGCATGTCCCAGGAGCTCTTCAGCTCCGCCTCGGACTCGCGGCAGGCCTCCATGAGGCGGCGGCCCATGAGGATGGCCTCTTGGTGCTCCGAGGAAAGCCCACGCAGTCGGATGTCTCGCATCATGGGAAGACCCCTACCAGCAATACCGCGGGGAGAACACCGGCTGCTTCCCGGCTGCCTTCCAAGGGATGCAGGCGGCGGGCCGTGGGGAGGCCCGAGCGCCAGCCGCGAGTGCCCGATTCCGAGAGGGGTAGGGGGTAGGAGAGGTGGCCGAGAGGCGCAAGGGGTGCGGAGGAGGGAAGAGCAACCCGCAAACCTTGCGTGTGGAGGGGGCGGGGAGAGGGGAGTGGAGGGGAGGCACGTTTCCTGAAAAGGCACGGCCTGGGGCCCGTACCGGGCCGCCGGACGACGCGGGGATGAGCCATGGAAACCTGGATGAGCCAGGCGCGAGAGTCGTTGCTCCAGCGGCGAAGCAGCTTGCGCGCCCTGCTGAGTGGCGGTGAGGTGGTGGTGCCGCCGGAGTGCTCCTGTGAGGAGGGAGGGGAGGAGCTGTCGGAGCGGGAGCGGAGGGAGCTGAAGGACATCGAAGAGGCGCTGGTGAGAATCGAAGAGGGGCTCTTCGGCCACTGCGCGCGCTGCGGGGGGGCGATCGGCCGGCACCGGCTGAGGGCGGTGCCGGAGGCGAGGCACTGCATGGCGTGCAGCGCGCAGGTGGCCCGCTGAGCAGACCCCCGAGGAGAGCCTACCCGTAGGAGATGTGACTACCCGGCGGCGCGGAGGGCCGGCTGGAGTCCGTCGAGCAAGGCTTCCATGAAGCGCTCCAACTCCTCCAGGGGCACGCGCTGGATGGTGAGGACGGTGCGGCCGCCATGGATGTGGGCGTTGAGCTTCATGTCGCCGGTCTTCTCGAAGCGCTGCTCGAGGCTGGTGCGCAGGGCCTGGATGCGGGCCTCGTCCGAGTCGGGGACGCGCGAGCGGCTCGGGGCCTTCTTGTTCCGGGTGGCCAGCCGAACCTCGTCCCGGGTGCATTCGGCGAAGGACTTCTGCGCCACGACGCCGCCGTCCTGCACCACGTCGATGAGCGTGCTGCCCGGGTCGTCCTTCGAGAGCGGGAGGTGCGCTGCGTTCCCGTAGGCCAGCAGGCTGATGAGGTTATCCACGCCGTGTCGGGTGCAGGATTCCTCGGTGAAGGCCTTGGCCACGGCGCCGTACCGGCTCAGGGTGCTCTTCGCCAACGAGGTGAAGTTCTTGCTGAAGAAGTCCTGGGCGCTCGCATAGCCATTGCGCTCCGCCAGTTTGTTCTCCACGACGTAGTTGTAGTAGTCGCCAATCTTCCAGGCGGCGGAGTGCCCCTTGGCGATCAGCTTCAGGATGTTGTCGCGGACCTGCTTGAGCGACAGGTTGTGGTGGCTGCTGCCATTCATCTCTTCCATGTGAGTCCCCCCTTGGTCGGGTTGTGGGTGTTGCGTACCGCGAGCCGGCCTGAAGCACACGGCGGGCCAGGGGAAGCTCCCTGTGATTTCAAGACCTTGTGCGGCTGGAGGTGTGCGGAAACGGGACGCACCGTCCACGAAACGAGACGCCTGGGGACGGAGTCAGTTGACGCCGGCGCTAACGGGTCGCGGGGATGGAGTCAGTTGACGCCGGCGCTAACGGGTTGCGGGGGCTCCGGGTGTGGCGCGGAGTCCAGGTTTACTCCTCCCGCTCGTCTCCCTCGGAAAGTCCGAGCCGCTGCATTCGCGCTCGCCGCTCCTTCGCCAACTCCCCGGCCAGCGTGAACGGGTAGAGTGCGCGGTGATTCACGTTCTGCCAGCAGGCCGCCAGGTAGTGCTCGCCGTTGATGGTGATGAAGGCGTGCTTCGCGGGCTCTGGAATGCTCTCCAGCCAGGCCTCGGCCTCCTCGGCCTCCTCGTGCGTCTCGAAGACCGCGAGGACCGGCGGCAGCGCGCCGCGATGCCAGTAGCGGAGGTAATTTTCGAGGGCTTCGTGCTGCTCGGACGAATCGATGAAGTCCAGCGCGTCCATCGCGGCGCGCAGGGTTTCCCTCTCGTCGGCGGAGGACGCCTGGGTTCGCATGTGCTCGAGGGCTCGCGTCACCCTGGCAAGGGACAGGGTCCGCACATGAGCGGGCGTCCCGTTCTTGCGGAAATCCTCGAAACGATAGAGCTGGCCGGTGAAGGAGAGGAACGCCGCCGCCCCCCCCGCGATCTCAAGCAGCCTTCTTTCGTCCTCCGAGGGGCTTCGCTGACAGTACTCATGCAGCAGGAGAACCGCGTCACCCAGGGGGTTTTCAAGCGTCACCGTGAGGACTCCCCCTCTGGGTCGAACGGGCTGGCGGGGTTCAAGCGGCGGTGCGGCGGCCTCGGGGGCGCTTGGGCGCGGAGTCGGCGCGGGCATCGCGCTCGGCGCGGATGCGTTCGAGGAGCACTGAGGCGGGCTCATCGTTTGGGTCCTGTCGGACTAGTTCTCCGCGGAAGGCCCTTGAGAGAAGCATACTGTCTACTTTGGTGATATTGTTTCGAGCCAAGTTTGATTGCTGCATGATGCTCTTGTGGCGTGTCAGTGCAGAGCCGACTAGGCGGATAAGTTCTTTCTGTTCTGCAAGCGGCGCGAGTGCTATGGGGGCAGAGCGAATCTTCTCTTGAGAAAGGTTTCTCATGGAGTCGCTTGTTCCTGTTGCATTGTCTTCGAACACTCGGCGAACCCAGTGTGTGTTGAGGGTGTGGAGAAGGTATTCGTTCGATACTTCTGAGCTGAAGGGCACTAGGCGTAGCGTCTTGTCAGAGAGCATGAGGTTCGGGTAGCTCTCCCTTGTGAGTACTACAGCTCCAACGAGTTCAGCAGTGTTGGCTCGGGAGATGAGCAGGTCTCCAGCTCTGATTGTGATGGATGGATCGAGCGGGTAGTTTGGAGGTAGAGCCTTGTTTTCTTCTGGGAGAAAGTCCCCCCAGCTTACTGCACTGATCTTGAGGACTCCTGATTCGTCTGGAGCCGCTGGGCGACCGAGCGCCTTGGGGCTGTTGCCTGCTTCGATTTCTTGGAGCAATTCTCCGAGGCTTACCCAGCACCATCCCAAAGGGAGTTCTGGCAGTCCGGTTGTGTCGATGAGGGGCGGCTCCTCGTATCTGGATTTCCACGCCTCATTCCTGGGCTCCTTCCCCTTCGCCCGCATCTTCTCCAACTCGGCCTCTTCCCAGCGGCGGCGGCGCTCGGCGTGGATGCGCTCCAACAGCTTGGACGCGGGCTCGACCTCGGGATGCTGCGCGCGCCAGTCGGCGGTGAGGTCTCCCCGGAAGGCTGCTGCGAGCACCGACTGCCGGAACCGCTCCAGAAGTGTCGGGATGGCGTCCAGCGCCTCTTTGGCGCGGCGGCTACGGGCCTGCAGGGACTCCAGGTTGGACATGATGCGGCGTTGCTCTGATGACGGCGCCAGAGGAATC
>QKJM01000491.1 GCA_003249315.1 Archangium sp. | reverse complement strand
AGTGGCGCCGGTCCTCGCGACGCTCGCGCCGGTCCTCGCGCAGCTCCTGCCGGGTCTGTCGCACCTCCTGCCTCGCCAGGTCGAGGAGCTGCACCATGAGCGCGCGCTGGCGATGCAGGTCCCTGTAGTTCCGTTGGCCCATGACCTCATCCAGCTCCCGGGCGATGGCCTTCCGCGTCCGCAGCGTGGCCGCCTCGACGCGCGCGTCCCTCATGTCGTCCCTCCGGTCGCGGCGGTCATCGGCCGTCCGCTGACCCCAGCGCCTGTCCCGACGCACCTCCCGGTTGCTCCTGCGCACCTCCCTCTTGTCCCTCGCCAGCTCGGCGCGGCTCTCGGCCAGCTCCTGGCGTAGCAACTTGCGCAGCTTCGCCTCCACCGCGCTCATCTCGCGATCGTCCTCGCGCGACCACGCCCGGTCGAAGCGCGTCAGCACCTTCTCCAGCTCGGCCACGTCGCGCTTGTCGTCCTGGAGCTCGCGCTTGTCCTGGCGGATCTCCCGACGGTTCTGCGCGCGCTCCCGGGGAGTGCTCCACTGCTGGGCCTGCGCACTGCCTGCGAGGAGGAGGGCGGCGAGAAAGGCGGAAGAGATGCGATTCATGGTGTTCGTCCTCTGCGGTTGTTGTGGGTTTCCGTCAACATCGCTTCGGACGCGAGTTCGCCGGCTTTATTCTCCGCCCCATGCCTCTGCTCCCTCGTCTCCAACTCTTCGAGTTCCTCGACCAGCCATGGTTGCCCGGGCCCTTGCGCCGGGGTGAGATCGACTACCTGCGTGTCTTGCTGGACCGCATTCGGCCCTATGACGCGACGGCGCCCCAGCTCGCGGAGCTGCTTCGCGTGGTGGGCACGGATCGGATCGTCGACCTCTGCTCCGGAGCGGGGGGACCATGGCGTACCCTGCTCCCGGCGCTGCGGGAGCTCCACGGCACGGCCGAGGTGACGCTCACCGACCTCCATCCCACCTCCGAGGAGGACCTGCCTCCCGGCGTGCGGTACCGCGACACCCCGGTCGATGCCACGCGTGTCCCCGAGGAGCTGGTCGGGGTACGGACCATCTTCGAGGGGCTGCACCACTTCCCCCCGGAGAAGGCCCGCGCCCTCCTCGGGGATGCCGCCGCGCGCGGGGTTCCCGTCGTCGCCTTCGAGCTCACTTCTCGCTCGCTGCCGTACATCCTCGTCCAGCTCCTGTTCATTCCTCTCCTGGTGTGGGGCATCACGCCCTTCATCCGCCCGGTGCGCTGGTGGAGCCTGGCCCTCACCTATCTGGTGCCCATCATCCCCCTGCTCATCCTCTGGGATGGTGTGGTGTCGTCGCTGCGGACCTACGCTCCCTCGGACCTCGAGCGGCTGACCGCGGGGCTCGGCGGCGACGGGTACCGCTGGCGCAGCGGCGTCTACCGCGTGCGGGGAGTGAACATCACCTACCTCATCGGGCAGCCCGACCGTTCGAGCTGAGGGGCGCCAGATGGCTCGCCCGGCGGCGGTCGGCGCCGGGATTCCGCCGCTCGGGGGACTGTGTTCCAGTGTACAGCCCGGGGGCGAATGGTGCGTGCGGCCGCTCCCGGCGTTTGGGGTCCGGGGGCCGGGTGTGTTCCAACGTAGCGGGCTGCACGTGATTCCATGCTTTCCACCACTTTCAAGATGGATGAAGAGCAGCGACTGAGGGCGCTGCGCCGCTACGGCATCCTGGATACGCCGCCGGAGACCGGGTACGACGACATCGTCCGGCTCGCCGCCGCGCTGTGTGACGTTCCCATCGCGCTCATCAGCCTGGTGGATGTCCACCGGCAGTGGTTCAAGGCCAACGTGGGCCTGCCGGGCGTCTCCGAGACGGAGCGCTGCGTCGCCTTCTGCTCCCATGCGATCGAGGAGGAGGGCCTCTTCATCGTCGAGGACGCCACGAAGGACTCGCGATTCGTCGACAACCCGCTGGTGCTCGGCGAGCCCTTCATCCGCTTCTACGCCGGAGCCCCCATCGAGTCGGAGGACGGCTACCGGCTGGGCACCCTCTGCATCATCGACCGGACCCCCCGCGAGCTGGGCGAGGACCGGAAGGGCCACCTGCTCGCGCTCAAGCGGCAGGTGGAGCTGCTCCTACGTCTGCGCTTGCAGGTGCGAGAGGCCGAGGCGCGCACCCTCCAACTCCTGGAGTGCTCCAGCGACGCCGTCTTCCTGCTGAACGAGGCCGGGAACATGGTGGAGTCCAACCCGGTGGCGCGGCGGCTGCTGGGGCTCGACGAGGCCACCCCCTCGGGCGCCTCCTTCGAGGCGCTCGTCCTCCCGTCCGAGCGCGACGCCTGGTGTCAGGCGCGGCAGGAGGTGCTCTCCCGCGGTACCGCGTGTCTGGTGGACCTGGGCCTGTCCTCCGCTCGCGGCGAGCGGATCTCCCTGGACGTGGCCGTCTCGCTGCAGGCGGCCTGCGACGAGCGGCGCCTGTTGGTGGTGGGGAAGGACCTGACCGAGCAGCGGCGGCTGGAGCAGCAGAGCATCCAGAACGATCGGCTCGCCGCGGTGGGAGCGATGGCGGCCGGCATCGCCCACGAAATCAACAACCCCGTCTCCTACGTGCTCTCCAACCTGGGGTTCCTCCAGGGTTGTCGGGACGAGCTGGCGCGGGAGCTGGCTGCGCTGCCTTCGGGCCCGCCGACACAGGTGACGGAGCTGCTCGACGAGGCCCGCGAGGTCATCTCCGAGTCGCTCGACGGGTGCAAGCGCATCCGTGACATCGTCCAGGACATGCGCTTCTTCTCCCACGCGCCGGACGATGTGCTCACGCCCGTGGACGTCAACGCCATCCTCGACTTCGCCCTGCGGATGGCCGACATGGAGCTGCGCCGCACCGCCCGCCTGGAGAGACGCTACGACGCCTCGCTGCCCCCCGCGATCGCCTGCGAGAGCCGGCTGAGCCAGATATTCCTCAACCTCATCGTCAACGCGGTGCAGGCGATGCAACCCGGCGAGCCCCAGCGCCACGTGCTGTGCGTATGCACCTCGCGTGAGGGCGAACACGTGCGCATCGAGGTGTCCGACACCGGCCATGGCATCCCCCCCGAGGTGTTGCCGCGCATCTTCGACCCCTTCTTCACCACCAAGCCGGTCGGCGTCGGCACCGGGCTCGGCCTCTCCATCTCCCACTCCCTCCTGGTGAAGATGGGAGGGACGCTGCGCGTGCGGAGCGAGCAGGGCCAGGGCTCCACCTTCACCCTCCTGCTCCCCACCCGCGAGCGCAACGCGGAGCAGCCCGCTGTGCCCGTACGAAGTGTCTGACACCCCGTACGGACACCCCGTACGGGACACCCCGTACGGACACCCCGTACGAAGTGTCCGTACGAAGTGTCTGACACCCGTACGAAGTGTCTGACACCCACTCCCGGACACCCACTCCCGGACACCCACTCCCGGCCGTGCCCGTACGAAGTGTCTGACACCTACTCGGACACCTACTCGGGGACACCTACTCGGGGACACCTACTCGGGGTACGAAGTGTCCCCGTACGAAGTGTCTGACACCTACTCGGCCCCGTACGAAGTGTCTGACACCTACTCGGGACACCTACTCGGACACCTACTCGGACACCTACTCGCCTACTCGGGGAGGGGGGACGGGGCGCGGTCGCCACGAACCTGTCCGGTTGTCAGACAGGTTGCTCGAGGGGCAGAGGGGAGGGCAGGGGCCTCAGGCCAGCGCCATCTCGAAGCCGGTGCGTCCGGCGGGGAAGTGCTCGCGCGGGGCGCTGGCCGGTGTCACCGCATAGAGGTGGAAGGGCAGCCGCCGCTGGAAGAATCCGTCCAGCGCCGGGGCGAGTGGGTCCTCATCGTCCTGGTACAGCGAGAAGAAGTGGTAGCCCCGGCCGTGGTGGTCCGCGTACACCCGCTCCACCAGCGCGCGCAGAACCTCCGGGTCCTCCCCCACGATGCTCGTGTTGCACAGGTAGAAGTAGCGGAAGTCCTGGCCCGATGCCGGCAGTCGCGGCGCTCGTAGCACCGTGGCCATCGCGTCGTAGCCCCACTTCACCCACCGCATGCTCCCCCGGTACGCCTGCACCCGATAGCGCTTCACCGCGTCCGGGTCCCATACCGAGGTGCATCCCACCAGCCTCCCTCCTCCGTCGAAGGCCAGGTAACAGTCCTCCACTCCCAGCCCGGGCCAGCGCTCCAGCCGGTGCTCCAGCTCGCCCGTGTCGTAGCGGTAGCCGAAGGGCCTCGCCCGGTGGTCCGCGTCCAGCAACGCAGCCATCGCCGGTATGTCCTCCGCCGTGGCTCGCCGCACCTGGTAGCGCCCCGGCCTCGGCGCGCGTCGTCGGGTGAAGTGTACCGACACCGCGGCGAAGCGTCGCAGCAGGGCATAGTGCGGCTGCGCCGCCCTCCGGGCCTTGCGCCTCACCAGCGCCTGCAGCGCCGCCGCGTTGGTGGCCATCACCGCCGTGAGGAAGGCCTCCACTCCCAGCCGCTCGGAGACCTCCTCCAGCAGCGGCCCGTAGAAGCGCGATACCGCCCGGTGGCGCCGCCCGGAGAAGCGGGTGCGCAAATCCCCCAGGTACCCCACCCGGCAGGGTCTCCCTTCCAGCCAGCCATCCCTCACCAGCATCGCCCCCATCCCGTCCAGTCCCCCCTCCTCCTCGTGTACCCACAACTCGGCCTCTCCCCGCTGCATCTCGTAGAGGCGGAAGAAGTCCGGTGTGCGCTGGGTGGCCAGCACCAGCTCCCCCTCCATGGGCACCGCGCCGAACAGCTCCAGCACGGCGGCGTTGTCTTCCCGGGTGGCTCGTCTCAGCAGACTCATGGGCTCCCAGCGTACGCGAGTCCGGTCGTGGCCTGCCTGTGTCCGGTATCTGACGATTCAAGTCAGCTCCAGGAGCAACCCGAGTGACTCGACACCCTCACCCCAGCCCTCTCCCAGAGGGAGAGGGAGCATGGCTCCGGTGTCGGACGATTCTCCGGTGGCATGGTCCGGCAAGGTGTCAGACGATTCGTCCCCACCATGTCCAGCTTCCTCGACAAGACCGTCATCGTCACCGGCGCCTCCTCTGGAGTGGGCGAGGCCGCCGCTCGTCAGTTCATCCGGGAGGGGGCCCGAGTCGTTCTGGTCGCCCGCTCCGCTCCCTCGCTCCAGGCCCTGGCTGACGAGCTGGGTCGGAATGCCCTGGCCGTGCCCACCGATGTCGCCGACCGTGCTGCTTGTGAGGCCCTGATTCAGACCACCGTCGAGGCCTTCGGCGGTATCGACGTGCTGGTCAACAACGCCGGCTTCAACAGCCGCGGCGATGTGGAGCGCATCTCCCTGGACGACATCGAGCTGATGGTCGACGTGAACCTCACGGCGCCCCTGCGTCTGAGCAAGCTGGCCTTGCCTCACCTCCAGCGGGCCGAGCGCGGTGCCATCGTCAACGTCGCCTCCCTCGCCGGGCGCGTGCCGGTGGACCACGATGCCACCTACTCGGCCACCAAGTTCGGCTTGCGGGCCTTCAGCTTCGCCCTGGCCGAGGAGCTGGAGGGCACTCGTGTGACCGTCTCCGTCGTGTCCCCGGGGCCGATCGCCACCGGCTTCATCCTCAAGGATGTCGACTCGGTCGCGGACCTGACCTTCTCCCAACCCATGAACACCGCCGACGAGGTCGCCCGCTGTGTCCTCCAGTGCGCTCGGGACGGAAGCCGCGAGCTCACCCTGTCGAGGGTCTCGGGCCTGCTGACCCAACTGGGCTACCTGGCTCCGGGTCTGCGCAAGCTGCTCAAGCCCGCTCTCGAGGCCAGGGGACGCAGGGCCAGGGAGCGGTATCGTTCCCAGTCGTAGCCCGAGACAGGTCGCTGAGTACTCGATTCGATGCGCCAGGCCCTCGTCATCTGCTGGTTCCTCGGAGGAGGAGGGCTCGGCGTTCAGCTCCTCCTCGCCCTGGTGGCGGCCATCGCCCGCGTCATGGCTCGCCCGGACCGGTTCTCCACTCTGCCCGGCAACGCCCTGTTCTTCAGCGCGATGCTCTCTCCGGTCGTTGCGCTCGTGGCGCTGGTGATCATCGGACTCTCGGGGATCTCCTGGCTGCTCCATGCTCCGGGGCCGGAGAGGCTCTTCTTCTCCCGTTCCCTCCTCGCGGGCATGGGCTTGTTGGTCGTGACCCTCGTCTGGCTCGTGCTCCAGGCGAGGCTGTTCGGCGGGGGAATCATTCCTCACTAGCGTGACGTGGAGCTCATCGCTCCGGACAGCTCGCTCCCTTTCCTCTCGCCATGGAGAACCCCATGAAGAACCGTCTGCTCCCGTCCCTGCTTCTCCTGGCCTCCCTCGCCGCCTCCTGTGGTCGCACCCCCGAGGAGCCCGCCGGCCCCGAGCCAGAGCCAGGGCCCGTTCCCCCCGCGGAGCCCATCGTCATTCCCCCCAGGGGCATGGACGCCACGCTCGACCTCGGCACCTGGAACCTCCAGTGGTTCGGCTCCTCCTCCAACGGGCCCTCCAACGAGTCGCTGCAACTCTCCAACGTGCGCGACGTGATTGCAGGCTCCGACCTGGACATCTGGGGGCTGGTCGAGGTGGTGGGCTCCTCCCGCTTCCAGACGCTCGTCTCCGAACTGCCCGGCTACGCGGGCCTGCTCGCCAATGACCCATCCGTGAAGGATGGCGCCTTCTACTACTCCATCAACGAGCAGAAGGTGGGCCTCCTCTACAAGACGAGCCTCGCCTCGGTGGTGAGCGCCCGCCTCATCCTCACCTCCCACGACTCCGACTTCGCCGGCCGGCCTCCTCTCGAGGTGCTGATGCGGGTGAGCCTCAATGACCACACCGAGGACCTCGTCGTCATCGCCCTCCACGCCAAGGCCTTCAATGACGAGGCGGCCTGGCTGCGTCGCTCCAATGCCTCTCAGGCCCTCCACGCCTACCTGGATTCCACCTGGCCCTCCACCAAGGTGATGGTGCTCGGCGATTGGAATGACGACGTGGACACCTCCATCACCCCCGGTATGGCGTCCCCCTACCAGAACTTCGTGGACGACTCGCTCGACTACTCCTTCCCCACCCGCTCCCTCTCCGACTCGCTCATCTCCACCACCCTCAGCTACCCGGATGCCATTGATCATCAGCTCGTCTCCAACGAGCTCCAGGTGGACTACGTCTCGGGCTCGGTGGAGGCCTACCGGGTGGATTCCTACATTCCCAACTACCGCAACACCACGAGCGACCACCTCCCCGTGCTCTCCCGCTACGACTGGTAGCCGGATATCGCCCTCACTGTC
>QKJM01000792.1 GCA_003249315.1 Archangium sp. | reverse complement strand
CTGGACGAGGGTGGCCGCTCCTTCACTCCTTCACGGAGATAGGTGCATCAATCGTGCGTGGCCTCCAGGGTGAGGCCCGAGTAGCCGCCCTTCGCCCCGTAGACGAGGATGTAGTAGTTGCCGGGCGGCACGTTGTTGAGGTTGCAGACCTCCGTGCTGTGGTCGTTCACGCCACGGCACTCGTAGTTGAACGTGCTCGGCGCCGAGCTTCCCTGCACGTAGAGGTCCGCGTTCCCCGCGCCGTTGAAGAGGCGCACGTGGACGTTGTTGGTGGTGCCCTGGAGCAGCGGGGGCACGCTCAGCTTGAAGATCTGCTCCGAACCCGCGACGCCCGAGAGCGCCTCGACGGGCGAGCCTTCCTCGATGGGGATGTAGCCGCCCTTCCACGTCACGTTGAGCGTCACGCCCGAGTAGCTGCTGAAGGCCCTCAGCATCACGTAGTAGGTGCCCTGCTGAGCGGTGGCGAAGAGGCAGTTCTCCTGGTTGCCGGACTTGTAGGGGCGGCAGTCGTAGGTGGTGGTGGTGGGCGCGCTGCCGAAGCGCACGTACAGGTCGGCGTCGCCGGTGCCGCCGCTCATGGTGAAGGTCAGATCATACGCCCCCTCGGGGACCTCCACGGTGAAGTACTGCGCCTGCCCGCGGGTGCCGGAGAGGTCGGAGACAGGCACGTTCTTGTTGATGGGCGTGCTGGGGGGCGGAGGAATGGGGACGCCCACGCCCACGGCCTTCCAGGCCTGGCTCACCGCCTCCACGGTGGCCGCGTCGTAGCCGAGCTGCTGGGCGGCCTGCTCGGTGGCCACCTTGGCCTGCTCGAAGTTGGTGGTGGGCACCATCAGGTCGGCGTTGGCCTTGTAGAAGATCTGCGCGGCCTTCTCGATGCCAATGGCCGGCACCACCGTGGTCGTCTTCCCCCGCGGGTGCGTGCCACCCTGGCTCAGCAGGTAGAAGGCGGCGTTGGCGATGCCCGAGCTGTAATGCACGTCCACGCCCGAGTAGTAGTCCGGGAAGTAGTCCAACGACGAGCCGTCCAGGGTCGGGCTGTGCATGTAGCGCAGCGCATCCCCCGGAATGGACGGAGTCCAGACGCTGTCGCCAATCAGCCAGACCTTCTCGCTGACCACCTTCCCATCGCCATACCACTCGCACACGGCGCCGAAGATGTCGCTCATGGCCTCGTTGAGGCCGCCGGACTCACCCGAGTAGATGAGGTCCGACTCACTGTCGGTGACGGCGTGGGTGAGCTCGTGCGCGGTGACGTCCAGCGAGTTGGCCAGGTTGGAGGCGTTGATGTCATCGCCGTCGCCGTACACCATCTGGGTGCCGTTCCAGAAGGCGTTCACGTACTTGACGCGGTGATGCACCGTGCTGATGAGCGAGGCGCCCGCGTTGTCGAACGAGTCGCGACCAAACAGGCTGTTGTAGCAATTGTAGGTGGTGCCCAGGTGGTCGTAGTTGCTGTTGACGATGTCGTCCGCCACGGGCTCCTGTCCCTCCGAACGCGCGAGGGGACCGGGCAGGCTGGAGAGATTGCCACCATCGTGCAGCACGCGGTCGAGGGCGCTGTGGATGTGGGGGATGCGCATGACGACCGAGCCGTCCACCGCGTTCACCAGCACCGAGTCATCCACCGGGGTGCCATCCTCCAGCTCACCGGAGAGGCGCACCTCGTAGGTGAGGAGCAACTTGTCGGCGCTGCGCCAGTAGACGAGCTTCGGCTCGTCCTGGATGCGAGCATCCTTGGGGGACTCACGGTCTCCCTGCGCCGCCACCATGGCAGCCTCGGGAGCCACCGTCGCCTTCTCCGGGGCCTGCAGGTCGCCGCGCACGTTGGTGTTGGCCGCGAACACCTTGCCTCCGCGGGCGTGCAGGCGCAGCTCGCCACCGTAGATGGGCAGCTCGTTGTGCAGCACCTGGTAGCGATAATGGGTGTCCCCCTGCGCGTCCGTGTAGGCTCGCTCGAAGCGCAGGTTGGAGGGATCCAGCCGGAACCGCGGGGCCAGGCTCGCCAGGGCCGGAGCCGCCAGCTCCGCGCTCAGGGACTCCTGCCCGGCCGCCGCCTCGGCGATGCCGCCCAGCTCGCCCGCGAGGAAGGTGGGCACCCCCGCCTCGTCCTGGTCCACGACCTGCGGGCCGCTGAGCGCGGACGCCAGCGTCCGCACCCCACCTGTCACTCCTTCCGGTGCGCTTCCCTCCGTGCAGCCCCCCACCATCAGGGACAGTGCCGCAATTCCAACCACTCCGCGGATTCTCTTCTCCACCATGATTGCTCCTGCGCTTGAGGACGATTTGATTTGTGACAGATGACTTAGATCATTTCAAGACACCCCAACATATTCCGCCTTTAATGAAAAACCAGAAAATCATAAAATAACAAAACAAGAATCGTCCGGAACTGGAAAAGGAAGGGCGGCCTCTCCGCGCTCTGAATCCCGCCTCCCGAGCGCGAGCAAGGCCTTCCCTGGCAGCCGAGCCATTGCGTGGCGGCGCTCCTCTATCTGGGACCCCACGTTGTCAAACCTGGTCACAGCCCTATTCCTGTCTTGACGTTATCGACGGCCCGCGGCCCGCATTGTCGCCAGGCCTCGTATGAATAGAGCCGGTTCGATCCTCTGTTCAGGTGACTGGCCCAGGGAACGGAGCACCCGGGCTCTCGCCCCCCCCGCGCCAGCAGCCGCCCTCTCGACCGGCCTCCCCTTCGCCCCATGTGTCTCGCCCGGGCAGGTATCTCATGGCAGTCTCCACGCCCGAGGGTCATGGGAGAGAAGAGGTCGAAGTGGTGCTCGCGGTAGAACAGTTCGTCTCGGAGAAGCGCCCACCGGTGTCGGCGGTGGCGTTCACGCTGCAGCTCGGGGAGGCGCTGCATCGCTATGGAACTCCGGCCCATCGGCTCGAGGAGCACCTCGAGATGGTGGCCCGGCAGTTGGGCCTGGAGGCGCGTTTCTTCTCCACGCCCACCTCCATCTTCGCCTCCTTCGGACCTCCGGAGGCACTGCACACGAGCCTCATCCGGGTGGAGCCGGGCGATCTGGATCTGGGGCGTCTGGCGAAGCTCGACGCACTGGCGGACGACGTCGTCCGGGGGCATCTCCCGCCCGAGGAAGGCTCGAAGCGGGTGGCGGCCATCCTCGCCGAACCCCCTCGCTCTGGCCTCGTGTCGCGGCTCTTGTCCTGGGCGCTGGTGGCGGCGGCCGGGGCGTGGCTCTTCGGTGGCGGTCCGAAGGAAGCGGCCGTGGCGGGGACGAGCAGCCTGCTCATCGGCGGGCTGGAGGCCTGGACGAAGCGCGAGCCGCGCAGGTTCTTGATGCTGGAGCTGGTGGCGGCGCTACTGGCCACTGCGCTGTCGGTGGTGACGGCGAGCCTCTTCGGCCCGCTGTCGATCCAAGTGGCGACGCTGGCCGGGGTCATCGTCCTGCTCCCCGGCCTCAGCCTCACGGTGGCCATCACCGAGCTGGCCACTCGCAACCTCATCTCGGGCGCGTCGCGGCTGGTGGGGGCGGCGCTCGTCTTCCTGCAGCTCGGCTTCGGGGTGGCCCTGGGCACACGCTTGACCCAACTGCTGCCGCCCCTCCTTCCGGCGCTCCGGCTGCCGCACTCGCTCTGGACGGAGATCCTGGCGCTGCTGGTGGCGACGCTGGCGGTGAGCGTCCTCTTCCGGGCTCAGCGGGAAGACTGGCTGTGGATAGGCCTCTCGGGGGCGCTGGCCTTCTGTGGGGCGCGGCTGGGAGCCCAGTGGCTGGGCGCGGAGCTGGGGGCCTTCCTGGGCGCGCTCGTGGTGGGCACGGCGAGCAACGCGCTCTCCCGGGGGCGGCAGCGACCGGCCATCATCACCGTCGTCCCAGGCATCATGCTGCTGGTGCCTGGCAGCCTGGGGTTCCGCAGCCTGGAGTCCCTCATGGCCCGGGACGTGGTGGCCGGGGTGGACACCGCCTTCTCCATGTTGATGGTGGCGGTGGCGCTGGTGACGGGGCTGCTGTTCGCCAACGCGGTCGTCTCTCCCCGCCGCGTGCTGTAGCGCACCCGATAGGCCGCTTCATTCCCTCTCGGAAGCGAACCATTCGGGAAGCGGGCGGGTGGAACCACTCAGGTGCCGCACGGTCTCTTCGAGGGCTTCCTGGTTGCCCCAGACGATGTCACCCTCCCCCTCCTGCTCCAGGAGGCCTTGGATGAGCTGGCACCAGTTCCCCTCGCCTCGACTGAGGTAGAAGCCATAGGTGCGGCAGGCGAGGGGGCGGTGGGCGTACACGCGGCAGCCGCCGGACTCGAGGCTCAAGAAGGGGCAGGTGAAGGGCCGCTGCGTGTCCGCCATGGCGTGGATGCGCGCGCGAATGTCCTCCTGGGCTTCCGGTGGCAGGGCCTGGAAGCCCTCCTGGAGGTACGTCCACTCCAGCCGGGTGATGGGCAGAGGCGCCGCCAGGTGCCGACAGCAATGATCGCACCCCTTCCGGCACGGCCACCCGCCGCGGCTCGAGACGATCTCCGATACCCGCTCGTCGACGCGCCGGTAGAGCGCCTCCAGTTCCTGGCGCTGTTCCTCGGTCATGGATCCCTCCAGCATGTCGTCATGGGACTCCTTCCGTCGGGCCCGTTCATACTCCCCACGCAAGGTGCCGCCGACGATCCCGCTCCGGCGAGGGCCACGGGGATGAAGTCCTGGATGACTCCCCTATCGTGGACAGGCCCCAGAAGACGTAGTAGTTGTGCCCCCAGCCTGTCCCGTGACACCATCATCTTCCCGGGCAGTGGCATATTTCCGGACATCAGGGGAGGTGGTGTATCCACCCTCCCCCCGTGGACATGGGGCCAGAGCGGGAAAGAAACCGCTTCGGGAGGCCCTAGAGGACTCAAATGGATCTGCAGAAATACATCACCGAGCTGAAGGGAATCCGTGGGTACCTCGCATCGGGCATCCTTCAGTACACGGGCGACCTGCTCATTGGCGACTCGACGCACGACCTCGATCTCAACATGGTCAGCGCGACCTTCAACGACATCTTCCGGATGGCGCACGACGTCTGCGTGAAGATCGGTCTTGAAGCGACGCGCGAGATGGTGCTGTACACGCCCAAGGGTATCGTCGTGATGCTCTGCTCGGGTAGCACCGAGAAGGTCCACGTACACCTCATCACCATCGTGTCGAACGATGGGAACCAGGCGCTGGCGAAGATGACGATGGAGCGCATCGCGCCGCAGATCGTCAAAGACCTGAGCTGAGTGACCAGTCGCGGTTCCGGAGGTGCCGCTGTTGCAAGAGGATGAGACCATGCCGGCCTTGGCAGAGACCCACAGAAAGCCGCGTGAAGAAGAGGGCGTCAGCGGTGAGGCATCGTCCATGCTGAAAGCCGGTCAGGTAGCACTCCTCTCGACGCTCCTCGAGGCGCTTAGCTCCGAGATGGGGGGGGAGGTCGTCGCCAAGTATCAGACGTACACCGCTCGCATCTACGTCTTCAAGGGACGGGTTGCGTGGGCGACGGCGAGCACCCTCTCCCGGCCCTTGGGCCGGCACCTCATCGAGAGCAAGCTGATCAGCGAAGGGGATCTCTCCGCCGCCGTCTCCGAGTGCAAGCGGACAGGGGCCAACTTCGCGGAGACCCTCGTCAGTTGGGGTCTCATTGGAATGGATTCCCTTCGCTCCGTGATCCTGCAACACGTGGCGGAGGGGCTCCTCCAGCCCTTCTCGTGGCCGAGCCTCGTCACGATGTTCGTGCCCTCGAGCCGCACGTACGCCGGCAAGGTGGTCTTCGAGTTCGGCGAGGTACTCCGTACGGCGGCGGCGATCGACAGCGACCGACACACGGCGGTGCCCTGGCTCGTCGAGCAGATGGGTGACGGCGACGCGATCGCCGCATTGCAGGAGTTCGTCGAGGCCCGGCACCCGCGGGCCGCGGCCCCGGTACCGGCAGCGCAGCCGGCTCCAGGCCAGGTCTCCGCGAAGAAGCCAACGGTCGTCCCGACTCCGAGCACCGACACCGCCCAGAGCCAGGCCATCGTGGAGCGGGTGAACGAGCAGTTCCGCAGACCCCCGGGAATCCAGTCGTGTCGCGCGACGGGCGTGGTGGCGCTGAGGGATGGCGCACACCTGGCGAATCGACAGGAGGGGCAGGACATCGACCTGGATGTTCTCTCCGAGCAGGCGCGGCAGCTCCTGGAGCTGGCCACGACGAAGCCCTCGGAGAGCGGGTGGGCGCCCCTGGACATCCTCCTGGAGACCCCGCAGGGCTCGTTGCTGATCCACCGCGTCGAGACGAGCCCCATCGGAGAGATCGGGCTCTTCATGCTGTTCGGGAGCGAGACGCGCTACGGTCTGCTCCGCCTGCAGCTCGACCGCATCATGCCGGACATCCTCGAGACGCTTCGGTAGGCAGACTAGCGCAGGGTGCCGGCCATGAGCCGCCGGCGATTCTGCTCGGCAAGCTGCATCCTCGGATCGATCCCGAGCGCGCGGGTGAACTCGCGGATCGCCTCCTCCTTCCTCCCCTGCCGCTCGAGCGCGATGCCCAGGTTGTTGTGCAGGTTGGCGTTGCGGGACAGGTGGAGGAGTGCTCGGCGGTACTCGGCCTCCGCCTCCCCGGCGCGCGCCAGCTTGAGCAGGCTGTTGCCCAGGTTGAAGCGCGCCTCGCCCCAGTCCGGACGGGCAGCGAGCGCGGCCCGGAAATGCTCCTCGGCCTGCGCGTACTGGCCTCGGCCGAAGGCCAGCGTCCCCAGGTTGAAATGGGCGACCGGTGACTTCACAGGGCCCTCGATGAGCTCCTCGTAGGCCCTCTCCGCCGCCTCCACCTTCCCATCCGCCGCCAGCGCATACGCGTGGAGCAGCTTCACGTCCGGCTCGGCCAGGACCTGGGCCGCTGAGGCGGCGCGCTCGACCGCGAGGGCGCTGTCCCCTTCCGCCAGGTGGATCATCGCCATGCCCACGTCGCGATCGGCCGGCGACAGCGCGGTGTCGGACTCGAAGGCGGCCAGCGCCTCTCCCATGCGCCCGTGAAGCACATGGAAGTAGCCGAGGTTGGCCGCGGGCAGCGCGGGGGGCCGCGGGCTCGTGATCAACACGGTGGTCAGCAACCCCGCGTAGACGAAATAGAGCCCGAAGAGCACTGGTTCACTCGGCCGCGGGCCGCGGATGATGAGCCACGCGGTCGCGAGCCCGAAGAGCGGGGACGACCACAGCAGACCGCCACGGCCGAGGATGAACGGAACCAGGCTGTACGCCGCCACCATCAGCGCCGCCACCACCCAGCGCCCCCGCTCCCTCCCCAGCAGGACCGGGA
>QKJM01000386.1 GCA_003249315.1 Archangium sp. | reverse complement strand
TGTCCTCCAGGAACGGCATCACCGCGGAGGGGATGCTCGGCTCCTGCCGGCCGGTGACGAAGTGCAGCAGCACCACCTTCTTCTTCGGCACGGGGCTCCTCGGCGAACGGGGCGAGTGCCGATCCTGCGCCAGATTCCCACCGGCTGGAACCCTCGCCTCCTCCTGGAGGCAGACGGGAAGACAGTTGTTCTGTTCTCTGGCGGACAGGCGGGAGGGGTGTCAGGGGCAACCGATGAGGGTGGACACCGGGCTCCCAACCTGTTGGGGGAGCGTGCTCAGCTCCGGCGCTGCACCACGCCCTGGGCGTCCAGGTGGAAGGGCTCGGTCAGGAGACGCTCCACCTTCTCCCGGTAGCCGTCCACGCTGAAGCCGCTCTCGTGGAGCGCCTCGAGCGCGCCCATCTGCACGCGGCGCGCGGTGTCCGGCGTCGTCAGCAGCGTGAGAATGGGCTCGCGGGCCGGCTCATGCTTCAGCGGGCCGAGCGCCTTGAGGGCGGCGATCTTCACGTCGTCCGCCATGTCCTCCAGGAACGGCATCACCGCGGAGGGGATGCTCGGCTCCTGCCGGCCGGTGACGAAGTGCAGCAGCACCACCTTCTTCTCCGGATCCCGCTGGTACTGGGCGCTCAGGTGGACGAGCGTGTCCACGGCGATGCGGGTCACCTCCTGCTCGGGCAGCAGCGACTCCAGCAGGCGCAGGGCCCAGGAGGTGGCCTGCTCGTTCTTGCGCAGGAACTCGGTGATGGGGCCCACGGCCTCCTGACCGAAACCCTTGATCAGCTCGAAGACGTGCTCCTTCTCGTCCGCGTCGGTGGTGAGCGGCTCCACGGTGAACGTGTAGCGCTGGAGCAGGACGCTGACGGCTTCGGGGAACTTCATCTCTCCAAGCTGCTGGATTGCCTTCTGACGGCTCGCCGGATCCCCATACTTCTGGGTCACCTTGGGCTTGAGCTTGAGAGCCTTCTCGGGGCCGGAGCCACCGAAGATGTCGAAAATGCCCATGTGGCAGATGCTCCGCGGGGTGATGCGAGGTTCTGGCGTCGTGCCGTGTAGGACGCGACGCCGGGTAACGCAAGAGGCTTGGTCGACCAGGGGACGACCGGGGGACGACCATTGTCTCAGAGCTGCAACGAGCCCCGGACATCCGTCTGATAGGCGCGGGCCAGCTCCTCTGCGGCCCGCCGGGCTTCGCTCGAGGGGTGCTCTGGCACCTTCACCTGTAGGGTGAGGTAGAGATCTCCCGGTGTTCCTCCTTTGAGAGAGGGGGCTCCTCGGCCGCGCAGGCGCATGCGCCGCCCGGACTGCGAGCCCTCGGGTACCTTCACCGTCACCTCCCCCTGGAAGGTGGGCACCCGGACCTCCGCTCCGAGCATGGCTTCGCTGACCGTCACAGGCAGATCCATGTAGAGATCATCTCCCTCGCGGCGCACCAGCGGGTGCTCGGTCACCTGGGTCTCGATGTACAGGTCTCCCGGAGGCCCGCCACGCGGGCCCGCGGCGCCCTGACCCGCCAGCCGCACCTTGGAACCGGTATGCACGCCGGCGGGAATCTTCACCGTCAGACGCGCCGTTTCCTCCACCACGCCCGTGGCCTGGCAGGAAGGGCAGGGGGGCGCGGCGCGTCCGGTGCCCCGGCAGGAGGGACAGCTCCCACTCGACGCGCCCAGGATGCCGCCGCGGCGCACCTTTCCGGAGCCCCCGCAGGTGGAGCAGGTGGTGGGTGTCCCCACCTTGCCGGAGCCCTGGCAGCGCTGGCACCGCCCAGGGCGCTGGACGGCGATGCTGCGCTCGGTGCCGGTGAGGGCCTCGGCGAAGCCGAGCGTGAGCCGGGCGGTGATGTCCTCACCCGGTGTGGGGCCCGCGGCACGGGCTCCCGCCCTGCGGCCGAGTATCTCCTCGACGTCGACCCCTCCGGCGCCCGCTCGTCCGAAGATGTCTCCGAAGATATCTCCCAGATCGAAGTCCACGCCCCCGCCGCCGCTGAAGGGCCTTCCTCCGCCCGCCGATTGCGCGGACCGATAGGCCCGGTACTGGGCGGCCTTCTTCTCGTCGAAGCCCATCCGGGCAGCGTCCTCGCCGAACTCGTCGTACAGCCGGCGCTTCTTCTCGTCCGAGAGCACCTCGAAGGCAGCGTTCAGCTGCTTGAACTTCTCCTCGGCCGCCTTGTCCCCCGGGTTCATGTCCGGGTGGTGCTTGCGGGCGAGCTTGCGAAACGCCTTCTTGATCTCCTCGGCCGACGCCGTCCGGGAGACCCCTAGAATCTTGTAGTAGTCGTCCGCCATCTGATCCCACCCTCCGAAACTGCAAGATCGTAACCAGCCGTGCGACGATCGCCAGCACGGCGTGTGACCTTTGGATCCGGATGTATAAAGTGGCGGCAGATGATGAGGGAGAGAATGGGAGCGCCGCTGGGACGAAGGAGAGCAGGGCTGGGGCTGCTGACGGTGGGGTGGCTCACGCTGGTGCCGGTGCTCGGGGTGCGGCCGGCCGGGGCCGCGGAGCCGGAGGGGCGTATCATCGATCGGGTGGTGGCCGTCATCGAGGAGCAGGTGCTCACGCTCAGCGAGCTGGAGTTCGAGACGCGGGTGGCGCTCGTCCAGCGGGGGGGAGTGCGGGCGGCGGAGGCACCGCTCGACGAGAGGACGCTGCAGGGGGCGCTGGAGCTGGCCATCAACCAGCGGCTGTTGGTGGCGAGCGCGGACCGACTGCAGGCCTTCCCGGCTGAGCGTTCGGAGGTGGAGGCCCGGCTGAGGGACTTTCGTGACCGCTTCGAGGACGAGCTGGCCCTGCTGGCCTTCCTGGCCCGGTACGACGCGGACGTGGATCAGCTTTCCCGAGTGCTGGAGCGGGGCGTACGGGCCGAGCGCGTCCTCGACAGCCGTATCCGCCTGCGCGCCCAGGTGAGCGAGACGGAGGTCCGTCGCTACTGGCAGCAGCACTCGGAGACGCTGGGAGGCCCCTACGAGCTCATCCGGGACAACCTCAAGGAGAAGCTGGTGCGCGAGCGCTACGGCCAGCTCGCCGCGGCCGAGTTCGCCCAGGTGCGCGCCGGCGCCCGGGTGCGGCGAGTGGCGCCCTTTGCCCGGGAGGTCCGGCCATGAGACGGATGCGCGAGCGGGGTGAGGTTCCTCCGGCGGAGGGCTCGAGCGACTTCATCGTCCGGAAGATGACGGTCGAGGATCTCCCGGCGGTGATGGAGCTGGAGCAGGCCTCCTTCCGCAACCCCTGGTCCGCCGAGCTGCTCAAGCGCGAGCTGGCCCACGACTGGTCCACCATCCTTCTCCTGGAGGCGCCGACACCGGAGGGGGGACGCCGCCTGTTGGGCATCTCCATCTTCTGGATCGTCCACGACGAGGTGCATGTGCTGAACGTGGCCACCTCGCCGGAGTACCGGCGGCGGGGCGTGGCCCGCTGCCTCATGGAGTCCACCCTGGCCGAGGGGCGGGCACGCAGATGCGCCCTGGCCACCCTGGAGGTCCGTCGGAGCAACGAGCCCGCCATCGGTCTCTACAAGTCCTTCGGTTTCCGTCAGGTGGGGGTGCGGCCCAACTACTACGCGGACGAGGGTGAGGACGCGATCGTGATGGTGCTCGACTTCTAGTGGCTGGAAGGGTAGAGGGCGAGCTCGCCGTCAAGTCGGGGAATGGAAGGCCGTAGTACCCCCCACGGTTCCAGAGCCATGGGCGGGTGGTGCTTGACACGAGGTCTTCCCTCCCTATACTCGCGGCCCTTTTTCACAGGTAGTTGTAGGTGAGTATGCGCCGCCGGGGACACCCCCTCGGCGGTCAGAATCGGGAATGAGGACGTTTCAGTGCCGACCATTAGCCAGTTGGTCCGCAAGGGCCGCGAGAAGCTGAACATCAAGGGCAAGAGCCCCGCTCTGAAGGAGTGCCCTCAGAAGCGTGGCGTCTGCACCCGCGTGTACACCACCACCCCGAAGAAGCCGAACTCGGCCCTTCGCAAGGTGGCGCGTGTTCGCCTGACGAACGGGATCGAGGTCACCTCGTACATCCCCGGTGTGGGTCACAACCTCCAGGAGCACTCGGTGGTGATGATCCGCGGCGGTCGTGTGAAGGACCTCCCGGGCGTGCGCTACCACATCGTCCGCGGCACGCTGGACTCCGTGGGTGTGGCGGGCCGCAAGCAGAGCCGCTCCAAGTACGGAGCCAAGCGCCCGAGCTGATCTCCGGGCGGATCACCTTCGTTTCTTCATTTCGGACGCTTGCCCCGCACCCTGGGGAGCGCTCCTCGAGTTCAACGCGGTACAAGCCTCATCGGTCTCCCGGGTGCAAGGGAGCAGGGGCGTAAGGGATAGAAAGAGATGCCTCGCCGTCGCGTAGTAGCCAAGCGCAAGATCATTCCCGATCCGAAGTACCAGGACAGGCTCGTCACGAAGTTCATGAACGACCTGATGCGCCAGGGAAAGAAGTCCATCGCCGAGCGGGTGTGCTACGGCGCCTTCGGCCTCATCGAGGAGCGGCTGAAGGAGGATCCCCTCAAGACCTTCAAGAAGGCCCTGGACAACGTCAAGCCCGTGCTCGAGGTGAAGAGCCGCCGCGTCGGTGGCGCCACCTACCAGGTGCCCGTGGAGGTCCGTCAGGATCGTCGCGTGGCGCTGGGCATGCGCTGGATCATCACCTACTCCAAGGCGCGTGGTGAGAAGACGATGATGGAGAAGCTGGCCGGCGAGATCATGGACGCCGCCAACAACCGCGGCAACGCGGTGAAGAAGCGCGAGGACACGCACAAGATGGCCGAGGCCAACAAGGCCTTCGCTCACTACCGCTGGTAGTCCTCAGCAGCTCGCAGTGCCCGGCACCCGGATGCGGCCCTCGCGTCCGGGTGTTTCCGGTTCTTTGACATTCGTTTCGTGGATTTCGTGGTGGAGGGGTAGGGGGACACGCCCCG
This sequence comes from Archangium sp., assembly GCA_003249315.1. GTDB lineage: Bacteria > Myxococcota > Myxococcia > Myxococcales > Myxococcaceae > QKJM01. Next base: position 2,361 of record QKJM01000386.1, on the reverse strand, counting down.
TCCCGTTTTGAAGAGGTGACGAGTCATGCCTCGTGAGTACCCGCTCGAGCGTTATCGCAACATTGGCATCATGGCCCACATCGATGCCGGCAAGACCACGACCACGGAGCGGATCCTGTTCTACGCGGGAGCCATCCACAAGATGGGGGAGGTGCATGAGGGCACCACCACCACGGACTGGATGGTGCAGGAGCGTGAGCGCGGCATCACCATCACCTCGGCCGCCATCACCGCCTTCTGGCCCCGCCACGACATCAAGCACCGCATCAACATCATCGACACGCCGGGCCATGTGGACTTCACCATCGAGGTGGAGCGCAGCTTGCGCGTGCTGGATGGCGCCATCGCCGTCTTCGACGCGGTGAACGGGGTCGAGCCCCAGTCCGAGACGGTCTGGCGCCAGGCGGACAAGTACAAGGTCCCCCGTATCTGCTTCATCAACAAGATGGACCGGGTAGGCGCGGACTTCGAGATGTCCGTGGGCACCATCCGCGACAAGCTGGGCGCGCGCCCGGTACGCCTGCAGCTCCCGCTGGGAAGCGAGGAGAAGCACCGCGGGGTGATCGACCTGGTTCAGATGAAGGCGCTCGCCTTCCAGGACTCGGAGATGGGCAGCCGCTACGAGGTGGTGGACATCCCCGAGGAGTTCCGTGAGGCGGCCGAGGCGGCCCGCGGCGAGCTGGTGGAGACCGCCGCCGAGCAGGACGACGCGCTCACCGAGAAGTTCCTCGAGGGCCACGAGCTCACCGAGGAGGAGATCCGCGGCGCCATCCGCAAGGGGTGTCTGTCGCTGAATATCTTCCCCGTCTTCTGCGGCTCGGCCTTCAAGCACAAGGGAGTGCAGCCCTTGTTGGACGCGGTGGTGGACTACCTCCCCAACCCGCTCGAGGTGCCTCCCGTCCACGGCAAGACGCCCAAGGGCGAGGACGAGGTGCGCGAGACGAGCGACACCGCTCCCTTCAGCGCGCTGGCGTTCAAGATCATGAACGACCCGACGTTCGCCTCCCAGACGCTCACCTTCCTGCGGATCTACTCGGGGAAGCTGGAGGCGGGCACCGCCGTCTGGAACTCGGTGAAGGGCAAGCGCGAGCGCATCGGCCGCCTGGTGCAGATGCGCGCGGACAAGAAGGACGAGGTCACCGAGTGCTACGCGGGCGACATCTGCGCCGTGGTGGGCCTCAAGCTGGCCACCACCGGTGACACCCTCTGCGACGACAAGCAGCCCATCATCCTGGAGCGGATGGAGTTCCCCGAGCCCGTCATCGACGTGGCCATCGAGCCCAAGTCCACCGCGGATCAGGACAAGATCCTCACCAGTCTGGCGCGCCTGGCGGTGGAGGATCCGTCCTTCCGGGTGAAGAGCAACGAGGAGACGGGGCAGACCATCATCGCCGGCATGGGCGAGCTGCACCTGGAGATCATCGTCGACCGGCTCCTGCGCGAGTTCAAGGTGGACGCCAACGTGGGCAAGCCGCAGGTGGCCTACCGCGAGACGATCACCAAGGCGGTGGAGAGCGAGGGCAAGTACATCCGCCAGACGGGTGGCAAGGGCCAGTACGGCCACATCTGGCTGCGCGTCATGCCCAACGAGCCGGGCGCCGGCTTCTCCTTCGAGAGCAAGATCGTCGGAGGGGTAGTGACTCCCGAGTTCGTGGAGGCGGTGAAGCAGGGGGTCTCGGAGTCCCTGCAGAGTGGCCCCCTCGTCGGCTACCCCATGCTGGATGTGAAGGTGGAGGCCTTCGACGGCTCCATGCACGACGTGGACTCCTCGGAGATGTCCTTCAAGATCGCCGGCTCCATGGCCTTCCGGGACGCCGTGCGCAACGCCGATCCCGTCCTCCTCGAGCCCATCATGGACTGCGAGATCGTCACCCCCGACGAGTTCACCGGGGACGTCATCGGCGACCTCAACGGCCGCCGGGGGAAGATCATGGGAATGGAGCCGCGTCCGGGTGGGGTGCAGGCGATCCATGCGAAGGTCCCGCTCGCGCGGATGTTCGGGTACTCGACCGACCTGCGCAGCCGGAGCCAGGGACGAGCCACCTACACCATGCGGTTCAGTCACTACGAGCCTGCTCCGAAGGACGTACTGAACCGCTGACGGGGATGACGTTTGCCCCCTTGCCCGGGTTTCGGGCGATTTCGATTGACGTTTCGGCAGCTTTGAAGCAGGACGCAGCAGATTTTGGCGGATTCGCCGGCTATCCCCGGCGGCACGAGGAGCGTTATGGCTAAGGAGAAGTTCGAGCGTAGCAAGCCGCACGTGAACATCGGAACGATCGGGCACGTGGACCACGGCAAGACGTCTCTGACGGCGGCCATCACCAAGGTGCTGGCGAAGACCGGTGGTGCGACCTTCCA
>QKJM01000748.1 GCA_003249315.1 Archangium sp. | reverse complement strand
TTCGGCATCCACATCACCCGTCGTCACAGCGGCCCACACCTCGCAGAGGTGCTGGGCGGCATCCGCGAACGCCGCGGCCGCGGGCTTCCTCGCCAGAATCCACTCATTACGAAGGTCCCCCAGCCCGCCCGCGACGACATGGCCCGCCCGGGGAGCGCCCGAGCACGCCTGGGCGAAGAGCTCCGCGGCGGGTCGGGCCTCCTCCATGTCCACGGCGCACAGCCGCAGCCATTCCGCGCACGTGCGGAAGGCCCTCTCGTCGGGAAAGCCCGCCGTCAACCATCCCAGCAGGGGGAAGAGGTGCTCGGCGCGCCGCCAGGCGTCCTCGACGGACTCGAAGTGGATTCCCGCCCCCTGGAACAGGGCGAGCATCCGGGCGCCAGGAGCATCGGACGTGGGAGGTGACATGTGGGGAGGATATACCCGGTTTGTGCTCCTCCCCGTAGGAGAGCTCTTCTGGCGCGAGGCGGATGAGTCGCGGGGGACGTCTTCTCATCCCACCAGGGCTATTCGTCCCCCGCGACCATGATGTCCACGAACTTCGTGGACACTCCACCTAGAGCCCGTACTGACCGACGATCTGGAAGCTCATGACCGTGGCGCCGTTGTAGGTGAGGCGTGCCGGGACCGTGGCGCCGGGCTGCATGCAGGCGATCGAGAAGATCGTCGGCGAGGTCGTGCTCGGCACGCTGGTCTTGCCAAGCATGCGGAAGGCACCGTCGATGACCAGGTTGACCCCCTGCCAGTTATAGCTACCCCAGCGACCGCCGGGAGGGAGCACTTCGACGTAGGTCGTCCCTTGACCAGGCACGGAGGCCTGGCCGCCGTTGGAGACCTGCATGCCACTCCCCTGGCCGTGGTTGTTGGTATGCACCATCCAGGCGCCACCGCCACCGTAGCTGCCGCCACCGTAGCTGCCACCGCCGTAGCCGCCACCGCCGTAGCCGCCACCGCCGTAGCTGCCACCGCCGCCGCCGTAGCCGCCGCCACTGGTGTTGCCTCCGGTGACGTTGATGTTGATGTTGAAGTTGGCGTTCCTGGGATCGTCGGTGCGCAGGGTGAGCATGGTCTGGGGGTTGCCCGGCTGCATGCGATAGACCAGGAAGGGGATCAGCCGACCGCCGGGGGGGAGCACCCGGGGCAGCATCGGCGGGCGGCCCGCGGGCGTGCCCAGGTCGCCGGTGATCAGGAAGTTGGCGGTGTTGCTGACCGAGGCGCCCTGCACCGTGAGGTTGGACTCACCGTGGTTCTCGACGTAGTAGCACAGCGTGATGTAGCCGTAGCCGACCTGGCGGGTCTGGTTCATGTCGAAGTTGACCTGCTGGCCGTTCGACATGGGCACATCGAAGATCCGCGTGTAGCTGTAGTACTGCTTGACGACGAGCTCCTGCGGCTTCTTGGGCGGCGGCGGCACGATGGCGCGGCCCGAGAGGTTGAAGATGTACTTGCCCTGATCAGGATCGTTGCTATCGATGGTGACCTGCGCGCCCCCCACGTTGCCGCTACCGGGTGCGAAGCGGACCGTGAAGTTCACGGACTGGCCGGGCTGGAGGGTCGTGCTCAGCGACGAGGGGCTGATCGAGTAGGCGCCGCCGCCCCCGCTGAGGTTGACGCCGTTGATGGTGAGCGCGGCCTTGCCGGTGTTGGAGATCGTGAAGCTCTTCGAGGTGCCGGAAGTGCCGACAGTGGCGTTGCCCATGTTGACATTGCCGTGCTCGGCGACCACTGCCCCGTCACAGCGCAGCTCCACGTTGGGCTCGAGCACCTGAGCCGAGCCCTGGAGGTTGAGCTCGAGGGACCCCGAGGCGCTGTCGGTGATCGTCAGCCTGGCCTGAATGGTGCCCGCGCTCTTGGGCGCGAAGGCGACCTCGAAGTCCACGCTCTCGCCGGGGGCGAGGCTCTTGGGCAGGCTCGGCAGGTTGCGCAGTTCGAAGTCCGTGGTGTTCGAGAGCGCCAGGCTCGCCAGGTCGAGGGGGGAGCCGCCGCTGTTCTCGACGGTGAAGGTCGTGGTCGCGCTCGCGCCAACGGACTGCTTGCCCAGGTTGTAGTCGCTGCCCGAGGCCAGCGTCGTGCCGCCGTGGAGCAGCTCGAGCTTGCCGCTGGCCACGCCCTTGCCCGCGAGCTGCACGTGCAGGGGCTGGGCGAGACCGTCGATGGGGATGGTCAGCTCGCCGGCGACAGGCCCGGCCGCGCTGGCCTCGAAGGAGACCTTGAACTGGACCTTGGAGAGGGGGGCGACGGGGGAGTTCGGCTGCTCCTCGACCACGAAGGCCGGCGCGCCCTTGCTCACGGCCACCAGCGGCATCCCGTTGAGCTCGAGCTTCTGGTCCGGGCGGCGGTTCTCGATGGTGAACACCACCGTCTGGCGCCCCGAGCCCAGAAGTCGGTCGCCAAAGTCGTGCGTGCCGTCACCGCCGGGCAGCAGCGTGGAGGTTACCCAGGGGTCGGGGGTGCTCAGCGGGTAGGTGTAGCTGTCGATCTCCTTGCCCTGGGCGTCGTAGAGCGTGCCCGTGCCGCCGCTGTTACCCCAGATCGCGCTGGGCGAGTGGAAGGTGGAGCCGTCGTTGTTGGGGTCTCGGTTGGTGTAGATGCGCCGATACTCCCCCGGCTGGAGCGTCGAACCTTCGGGGAACACGAACTTCTGGCTGTTGGTCGCGCTGGCAGGGCCGGCGTCGACCACCCACTTGGAGACGTTGACGGGCTTGTTTCCGTCGTTGGTAATCTCGATGTACTCATCGCCTTCGGTTCTTTTCTCGACGCCGTCGTAGAAGATGGTGCTGATCTTGATCATGGGAGCCTCTCCTGGGTTGCTTGCGTGAGGGGTAGCAAGGTGGGTGCCAGGAGCGCTCCAGAGGGAGAGGGGCCGCGAGGAGGGGCGCTGCGTCACCTACCGACGCGCCCCGCGTCGTCCTCTGAAGCGGGGACTACGGGCCGAGGTTCAGCACCCGCACCGCCGAGAAGCTCTGGCCGGACGTGCCACTGCCCAGATAGTCCCCGGAGCCATAGCCCCAGGCCCAGGCACTGCCGCCCTGCTTCACCACGCCCGTGTGGGACTGTCCGGCGACGACGGCCGTGGCGCCGCTGATGCTCGACACCTTTCCGGGCGAGTAGCGGCTGGTGGTCGTCCCGTCCCCGAGCTGGCCGTAGTTGTTGTAGCCCCAGGTCCACACGGTGCCGTCCTGCTTCACCGCCGCGCAGTACCCGTAGCCGCCATCCACGTCGGTGATGTTGGAGAGGCCCGGCACCTGCACCGGCGAGTAGCGATCGGTGGTCGTCCCATCGCCGACCTGGCCGAAGCGGTTGTCGCCCCAGACCCACAGGGTGCCGTCCTGCTTCACCGCCATCGTGTGCCAGTAGGTCGCGCCGATGGCGACGACGCCGGTGAGCGTCCCCGACCGCACCGGTGTCGTACGCACGGTCGTCGTCCCGTCCCCGAGCCCACCGCCCATGTTGCGGCCCCAGGCCCACACGGTGCCGTCCTGCTTCAGCGCCACCGAGTGGTTGGTGCCCGCGGCCACCGCCTTGACGCCGCTGATGCCCACCGTCTGCACCGGCGACAGGCGCCGGGTCGTCGTCCCATCCCCGAGCGGGCCCGTCCAGTTGTCGCCCCAGGCCCAGACGGTGCCGTCCTGCTTCACCGCCAGCGAGAAGCTGCCACCCGCGGCGACGGCGATGATGTTGGTGAGGCCCGGTACCGGCGCCGGCGTGTAGTGGTTGGTGGTCGTCCCGTCCCCGAGCTGGCCCTGGGAGTTGTAGCCCCAGGTCCACACGGTGCCGTCCTCCTTCAGCGCCACCGTGTGGTAGGAGCCCACGTCGACGGCCGTCACGTTGCCGATGCCCGGCACCTTCACCGGCGCGGCGCGATCGGTGGTCGTCCCATCCCCGATGGCGCCGAAGAGGTTCGAGCCCCACGCCCAGACGGAGCCGTCCGAGGCCAGGGCCACCGAGTGATAGGTGCTCGCGGACATGGACACGGCGGCGCAGGGCTCGGTGACGGTCAGGGTGAGCGACTGGGAGGCGTCCCAGCATGTGGTGCGATTGCCCAGGCTGTCGATGATCATGGGAATCGCGCGAGCCACGAACGTATGCGAGCCGCAGGCAATCCCCGAGGCGCTGAAGAACCACATGCCAGAGGGATAGGGGCGCTCCTCGCTGCTGCGCATGACGCCATCGACGAAGTACTCCATGCGCACGGAGTTGGCGGGCCAGTCCACCACCCACTCCCCATTCCCCGACATGATCCCCTGGTACTGGTCAACGCCATAGGTGCTCAGGGTGGTGACACTCGAAGTGGCGCAGAGCGCCGCTTCCTGCGCCCCCAGGGGCTCCTCGGTGGGCACCGGCCCGGCTTCCGGGTCGCCTCCACATGCCATCAGCAGAAACAGACTGGAGAGCAAGAGACAGGTAGGGCCGCGGAGCACATCAGGCTTCATCTGGAATCCCTCGAAGAATCACTGCGTGTGAAGTCAATCATCACACGAAAATTGCAGCAATTCTAGAGAGAACCGTCAGGCGAGAATACGCTGTGAGCGCATTTCAACCCAGGCCCCACCTGCCTCGGACTATTGCCGCGCCAGCGCCTCGCGCTCGGCGGACTCCCGATCCTCGACTCGCTCCCCGCGCACGTCGATGACCACCTCGAGGATGCGCCCGGTGAAGGAGAAGGGCATCTGATAGTCCGGCGACACCGGCGAGCCGTTGTCCCTCCCCACGGAGAGACCTCCGCCCAGGCCCATCATCAGCGGCGTGGTGAAGGGCAACTCCACCTCTCCCACCTGCCGCCCCTGGATGAAGAGCCGACCCCGCCCCGGCGTGCCCCGGCCCGCCTTCACCTCCGCGCGTCCCGTCGGCTCGAACTCGTAGCGCAGCTCCAGCAAGCCCTCGGGCACCTCCTCCTGGGACTCCACGTGAAAGAGCCCGGTGCCCACGTAGTTATGCACGTAGTGTAGCTTCCCCTCCTTCATGTACAGGCAGTAGCCGCCGTCATTGCCACCCTGGGCCACGAGCACCCCCTCCACCCCACCCTTGGGAATCTCCACCCGGGCGGTGATGCTGTGGGGGCGGTTGAGCACGTTGACTCCAACCGTGGACGGCACCATGTCCGTGTCCGGGTAGTAGACGTAACGGGTGCGCTCCCGCGTGAGCCGAGGCCTCTCCTCCCCGAAGCGCTCCTGCCCTCGCCCATCCAGCGGCAGCACGTTGTACCTGCCCGCCTCCACGTACCAGCGCGTAATCATCGCGATGAGTATGTCCCGGTGCTGCTCCGCCACGTCCTGGCACTCCGAGAAGTCCTCCGCCACGTGGAAGAGCTGCCAGCCCTCCTTGTCCAGCCGAAGCAGGTCCTCCTTCGTCAGCCGTTGACCGAAGGGTCCTCCCTCCACGAAAGACGGCCCCGGCCATGCGCACACCGCGCGCCAGCCCTCATGGTAGAGGGCTCGATGACCCAGCATCTCGAAGTACTGCGTCGTATGCCTGCTCGTCGCGCCCGCGTCATTGAAGGTACACAACAGGCTGACCCCCTCGATGGGTGATTGGGTGACGCCGCGAATCCGCTCCGGCGGCTCGAGCCCCAACGCCTCCAGCACCGTGGGCACCATGTCGATGGCATGGGCATACTGCGTACGAATCTCTCCCTTCGCCTGGATGCCCTGGGGCCAGTGGACGATGAACGGGTCGCTCGTGCCGCCACGGTACGTCTCCCGCTTCCATCGCCTGAAGGGGGTGTTGCCCGCCCAGGCCCAGCCCCATGGGTAGTGATTGAAGTATTTCGGGCCACCCAGCTCGTCCAGGGCCGCCAGGTTCTCCTCGAGGCTCTCGGGAACGAAGTTGAAGAACTTGTTCTCGTTCACCGAGCCGACGCGCCCTCCCTCAGGGCTCGCGCCGTTGTCGGAGATGAGCATGATGAGCGTATTCTCCAGCTCTCCCATCCGCTCCAGGCGCTCGAGCAGCCGTCCGACATGGTGGTCCGTGTGCTCGAGGAAGCCGGCGAACACCTCCATCATCCGGGCGCTCAGGCGCTTCTCGTCCTCGGACAGCGAGTCCCAGCGGGGCACGTCCGGGTCCATCGGTGTCAACTGGGTGCCGGGAGGGAGGAGGCCCAGCTCGAGCTGACTCTTGTAGATGAGCTCGCGCGCCTTGTCCCAGCCCATGTCGAAGCGCCCCTTGTACTTGTCCGCCCACTCGCGGGGCACGTGGTGGGGGGCGTGCATGGCGCCAGTGCAGAAGTACATGAAGAAGGGCTTGTCCGGCGCCACCTCCTTGCTGGCGGAGATGAACTGGATGGCCTTGTCCACCAGGTCCTCGGTGAGGTGGTAGCCCTGCTCGGGTGTCCTGGGGGGATCGACGCGATGATTGTCGTAGGCCAGATCCGGGTAGTACTGGTGGGTGTCTCCGCCGAGGAAGCCATAGTAGCGATCGAAGCCGCGGCCCAGCGGCCAGCGCTCATAGGGGCCGGCGGCGCTCGTCTGCTCCGCGGGCGTCAGGTGCCACTTGCCGATGGCGAAGGTGCTGTAGCCGCGCTGCTGGAGGATTTCCGAGAGGAAGCCATTCTCGAAGGGGATGAGGCCGTCATAGCCGGGGTAGCCGGTGGAGATTTCGGTGATGCCGGCCATGTGGTTGGAGTGGTGGTTGCGGCCGGTGAGGATGCACGCACGCGTGGGCGAGCACAGCGCGGTGGTGTGCATGTTGGTGTAGAGCAGCCCGTTCTCCGCGAGCCTGTCGAAGTGGGGTGTGTTGCACAGCCCACCGTAGCAACTGAGCTGACCGAAGCCCGTGTCATCCAGGACGATGAAGAGGACGTTGGGACTGCCAGGGCGAGCCCGCAGGGGCCGCGGCCAGGCGGGAGACGACTCCTCGACAGTGCGGCCGATGACGCCATGGAAGGTGGTGCCGGGTTTGTACTCCTTGATGGACATGGAGCGGGCCTCCTTCGATAGGGCTGACAGACCTTGACGACAGGTGAGGACGGCGCTCCGGCAGGGCAAGTGTGGGGAGCGGAAGACGGCTGCTCGTTCGGCGGCGTGAGGGGGGTGGGCCGCTCCGACACCTTCTCCGGGGACACCTTCTCCGAGCCCTTCCCGGGCGGGAGGACTCACGAATCCGCTGGCCCCACTCCAGCTTTGAAGGAGGTCGGTCGCGTCTGGCCGGCCCACCCCGATGGAGGCCTCGATGTCCGCACCCAACGACCCACGTTCCTCGCAGGAAGCCTACGGCCCCTCCGTGTTGATTCGCGAGGGGGCAACTGGCCCCCTGGTCATCCACCTGCAACGCAGGCTCGCGGCCGAGGGCTTCG
>QKJM01000147.1 GCA_003249315.1 Archangium sp. | reverse complement strand
GCACGGAGTACGGGTATGAACGCTTTCTCTCTTTCTCGAACGCTGCTTCTGCTGTCCGTGTTGTTGCTGCTGCCCGGGACGGGCTTCGCCGCGTCCTCGTACCGACTTCTGGAGGCGGAGTTACCCGGGCCCGAACTCGAAGTCGAGCAACCCTGGAGGCCGCCCGGCCTGCTGCGCGTGGGAACGGAGCTGGCCGTTGGGACCGTGGGGGCCGTGGGGCTGGGCTTCGCGGGCCTGTATGGAGGCGCGCGGGTGTGCTCCATCCAGGGGAATGTCGAGCGTGGTTGTCTGGTGGAGGTCCTCTCGGGACTCTGGACGGGGAGCAGCCTCGGCTTCGCCCTGGGCGTGTGGGGAGGAGGGAGCCTGATGGGAGGCCGTGGGCACATCCTGCCCGTGCTGGGGGGTCTGGCCGCGGGGTGGCTGCTCGGGGCGGGGAGCTTCTACCTCACGCGCGGCCTCATCACGCCCGCCGTCGGCGCCGCCCTGATGACGCCCTACATCTTCAGCCTGGTGGCGTATGAGCTGTCCTCGGCGGCCGCCTGGAAGAAGTCGCCTCCGAGAGCAGCGGGCGCGCGCGTGCAGCCTGTGCTGAGCTTCTCCTCGCAGGGGGCGCTGCTGGGGCTGGCCGGCAGCTTCTGAGTCCAGAGGGGGACTCGGGGCTTCGAGGGGCGAGGCGGCGAGAGTAGCGTTCGGAGCCACCATGAGCCTTCCCACCCTGGATGAGATGGAGACGCCGGCCGCGCTCGTGGACGTGGACCGGATGGAGGCCAACCTGCAGAAGGTGTCCGCGTACCTGCGCGAGCACGGACTGCGGTGGCGGCCACATACGAAGACGCACAAGGTGCCGGAGCTGGCGGCGCGGCAGCTCCAGGCGGGGGCCAGCGGCGTCACCGTGGCCACGCCCCGCGAGGCGGAGGTGATGGGCTCGGTGGCCGACGACGTGCTGCTGGCCTACTCGCCGGTGGGGGCCGCGAAGCTGGCGCGGTTGATGGCGCTTCCGGAGCGTGTGCGGCTCTCGGTGGGGCTGGACTCGCGGGAGGCGCTGGAGGGGCTTCGTGAGGCCGCGAGCCGGGCGGGGCGTCGTGTGGGCGTGCTGGTGGAGCTGGACGTGGGCATGCGCCGCGTGGGCGTGACGACTCCCGAGGAGGCGGTGGCGCTGGCGCGCGAGGTGGTGGCGGCGGAGGGGCTCGAGTACCAGGGAGTGATGTTCTACCCGGGGCATATCCGCATGGCTCGGGAGGAGCAGGGGCCGGCGCTGGCGGAGGTGTCACGGAAGCTGGGAACGTTCCTGGAGGCGCTGCGGGCCGCGGGGCTGGAGCCGCCGGTGGTGAGCGGAGGTTCGACGCCGACGCTGTGGCGCTCGCACGAGGTGGCCGGGGTGAACGAGGTGCGCCCGGGGATAACGCCCTTCTTCGATCGGACCACGGCGTGGATGGGGGTGTGCGGCTGGGAGGAGGTGGCGTACTCGGTGCTGGCCACGGTGGTGAGCACGGCGGTGCCGGGGCAGGCCGTCATCGACGCGGGCTCGAAGGCGCTGGCGAAGGAGGAGCTGCCCCTGGGGGGCTACGGCGCGCTGCTGGAGCGGCCGGAGGTGGTGGTGCGGACGGTGTCCGAGGAGCACGGGATTCTGGACCTGTCGCATACGGAGTGGAGGCCGCGGGTGGGTGAGCGGGTGCGGGTGGTGCCCAATCACGTGTGCGTCTCGGTGAATCTGCAGGACGCGCTGTGGGCGGTGCGGGGCGGACAGGTGGTGGGCCGCTGGGACGTGACGGGGCGGGGTCGAGGGCCGGCGTAGCCTCGTTCCGAAGGGGGCCCCCGGGCGCGGTTTTCGCCAACCTGTCTGCCTGTCAGACAGGTTCGCGCGGTTGTTCTCGCCCAGGGCCCGCAGCCCAGCCTGCCCCTCGGGCCGGCTGCCCGCTTCTTCTTGGCATTACCGGTGTTTCGTCCCCACTGCTTGGAGCAGGACACTCCATGAGGAGGGAGACCGGATGAAGCGAGCGATCAAGTGGATGGGCGTGGCGCTGGGTCTGATGGCACTTCCGGGGGCGGCACTGGCTCAGGAGGGGCGTCGCGGCGTGAGGCTGCCAGCGACCGAGAAGGGTATGGAGCGCAACATCTCGGTGATGGGACAGGCGGGTGTCCTGACCCATACCGGTGAGGCCGCGCGCCTCACCACTCCGGGCGCCGCGTACGGCGTCGCGGTGGGGATGGACGTGGTGCCGTGGGTGGACGCCGAGCTGGGCTATCAGGGCGCTGTCTACCAGACGGAGGAGGACATCTCGTTCACCGGGAGCCAGTACCGCGTCCTGGAGAACGGCGGCCAGGCCCTCGCCAAGGTGGGACCGGACGGGCTCATGCTCGAGCCCTATGCGCTGACGGGCCTCTCCATCTCCCGGCAGAGTGTGATCGGCACTCCGGGCCTGGAGGTGCCGGTCGCGGATGGCACTCGCGTCAAGCTGCCGGTGGGCGCGGGCGTGGACTGGGAGATTCCCACCAGGGGCCCGGGCAACCTCCGCCTCGGGGCGCGCGCCACCTACAACTTCGGCCTCAATGACGCCGGCTACACCACCCTCGACGCCAGCTCGACCAACCAGTTCCTGGGCACCGTCCAGCTCGGCGGCACCTGGTAGCCGGGGAGGAGGGCCGGGTGTCTCGCGCCCGGCCCCGTCCTCCCGAGCGTGGCCTGTCGTACGCTCGGCGAAGAACGGACGGGCGCCGGGCCGCGAGGCGCATTAGTCTGGGGGAGCCATGAACATCCCCTTCGTCATCGAGACCACCCACCGGGGTGAGCGCGCGTACGATCTCTACAGCCGGCTGCTCAAGGACCGGATCGTCATGCTGGGCACTCCCGTCACCGACGACGTGGCCAACGTCATCGTCGCCCAGCTCCTCTTCCTGGAGTCCGAGGATCCGGACAAGGGCATCAACCTCTACATCAACTCGCCCGGGGGCTCGGTGACGGCGGGTCTCGCCATCTACGACACCATGCAGTACGTGAAGTGTCCGGTGTCCACCATCTGCATCGGGCAGGCGGCCTCCATGGGGGCCCTGCTGCTGCTGGCCGGTGCGCCCGGCAAGCGCTATGCGCTGCCCAACTCGCGGATCATGATCCACCAGCCGCTGGGAGGGGCCCAGGGCCAGGCGTCGGACATCGACATCCAGGCCAAGGAAATCCTCCGGCTGCGCTCGTACATCAACGGCCTCATCGTCAAGCACACGGGCCACACCATCGAGCGGATCGAAAAGGACACCGAGCGCGACTACTTCATGAGCGCCGAGGAGGCCCGGCAGTACGGCCTGCTCGACGAGGTGGTGAGCAAGCAGGTCCTCGCTCCCAGCGTCACCAAGGGGTAGGCCGTTCTCGTCCCGCCCGGCCGCACGCAACCGCTGCGGCGGGCGGCCCGTGGGGCGCAACGCTTGCGGCGCCCCTGCCTCCGGAGGCATCCCGTCCGGGGGAATCCCTCCTGGCACGATCGATGCTCCCTTCGAGAGGGCCATGAAACTCCACTCCGCAGTCGTCATCTTCCTGAGTTCCGCTCTCCTGGGGCTCGGTTGTGCCGCCCAGACACCCGAGCGTCTCCCGAGCCCGGAGCCTTCCCCTGCCGTGCAGCGGGAGATGGGCTACCGGGAGATCGTCCGCATCGGCGAGGAGTACGCCGTCGCCCAGGGCTACGAGCCCTCCCGCGTCGAGGAGGCGGTGGAGCTGCGTCCCAACTACTGGCGGGTGCGGTTCGCGCTCGCGCCCAAGGGCTCGGGCAAGCTGCTGCAGCTCGAGTTCGACGGGGCGCGGCGCCAGGTGGTGAAGAGCACCGAGGTGGGCGGCGTGGCCGGCAAGGTGGTGCCCGAGCCGTAGCTCACGGGAGGGCCTGGAGGAAGTCGCTCACATCCCGCTCGAAGCGGTCCGCCTCCTCCAGGTAGGGGAAGTGCCCGCTCTCCTCGTACTCGAGGAAGGTGGCCCGTGGCAGGGCCCGAGCGAGCGCCTTCAGGCTCTCCAGGCCGATGGCATGGTCATACCGGCCGCCGATGACGAGCACCGGCGGGGTGACCCGCTCCGGGGCGGTGAAGCGATAGGTGGGCAGCTCGCGGGAGAAGAGGGCCTGGGAGAGTTCCCCGGTGTTGCGCAGGCCGCTCTCCGCATCTACCGCCTCCTGCTGCTCGCGGTAGGAGGCCTGGCGGAACTGCATGCCGTCGAAGAAGGACTGGGTGTCCAGGTCCTGCAGGGCCCGCATCAGCCGGGCGTAGTCATGGGGATCCTCGGGGGAGGCCGTCGCGGCCAGTCGCCCGGGGTGCAGTCGTTCGAGCTGCTGCTTCCAGGAGGCGAACGTGGTCCGCGCGTCCGAGAAGCCATCCACGTACACCAACCCGGCCACCCGCTGGGGGTGGCGAGCGGCGTACTCCAGTGCCAGCGTGCCGCCAAAGGAGTGGCCCAGCAGCACCCAGCGCTCCACGCCCAGCTCCTGGCGCAGCGCCTCCAGGTCCGCCACCAGCACCTCCAGCGAGTACCGGCCGTCCCAGGGGCGCTCGGAGCGGCCACAGCCGCGCTGGTCCAGGTACACCATGCGTCGCACCCGCTCCAGCCGCGCTCCCATCAGCTTGGAGAAGCTGTAGCTGTTGTAGCCCGGGCCGCCGTGGAGGAAGAGCACCGGGGCCTTCTTCTCCGGCGGCTGGCCGGCCACGCGGTAGTACAGGCGCACGTCGTTGAGGATGCGCTGGTGCTCGCCGATGGCCAGCGGTGAGGGACGGGGCGCCTGGTGCGTGCAGGCGGACAGCAGCGCGCAAAGCAGCGCGCCGCCGACAACTGCCAGGGGATGGAGCGGATGCCTCATGGCCTCTATCTGCCAACGTTCCCCGAGGATGGCGCCCCCCTCGCTCCTCGAGTGTCACCCTCTCTTCGTGAGGGTTGTTCGTTGTTGCTCACTCCACCCGGGTGATGCGGCCGGGGGAGGGCGGCTCCACGGGGGAGTGGGCCTTCAGCCAGGCCTCCAGGGCGTCCACGTCCACCGGGCCACCGCGGCGCTCCGTGCCCTCGGCGAGCACGAGGAGGCCATCCCCTCCGCCCGCCAGGAAGCTGTTCACCGTCACCCGGTAGTGGCCCTCCGGCTCCACCGGCCGGCCGTCGAGGGTGATGAGCGCCGGGTCCACCTTGCTGCCCACGGGCGCCGAGGCCTTCCACGTGTACGCGAAGCCCCGTGAGGGCTGGAGGAGGCGCTTGTGGCCGCCCTCCTGCCACTGCTGCTCCAGCAGGGTGTGGAGCTGCGCGCCAGTGAGCGTCAGGGTGACGAGCGTGTTGCCGAAGGGCTGGACGGAGAAGGCCTTTCCGTAGGTGACATCGCCCGCGTCCAGGTCCCCACGGATGCCTCCGGGATTCATGAAGGCCACCTGCGCTCCCAGCTCCCGCGTCGCCGCGAGCTGCGCGTCCGCGATGACGCTGCCCAGCGTGGACTCTCCCTGGCCGCTCTTTTTGCGGCCCGGCGAGTGCAGCGGCGCCGTCACCCGGCCGATGACCCGGTCTCTCAACGGCGCGGCCAGGGCCTCGTGGCGATCCACCAGCGCCTGCACCTCGGGCACGCCCTCCACGTCGTGGGAGACGAGGACGTTGCGCGCGGTGCTCTCCACCACCTCGCCGGTGGCCGCGTCCAGCACCAGGTCGATGTCCGTGACGAGCCGCCCGTACGAGGCCGCGCTGGTGACGCGCCGGCCGTCGAGGACGCAGTTGTACGCCTGGTGGGTGTGGCCGGTGATGAACAGGTCCACCTCCTCGTCCACGCGGCGGACGATCTCCACGATGGAGCCGGAGATGCCCTCGCATCCGTCGTACGAGCCCGCCTGCATCCCTCCCTCGTGTACCACCACCACGATGGCCTCCACCCCCTGGCGCTTCAGCTCGGGCACCAGCGCGTTGACCGTCTCCGCCTCGTCCTCGAAGCGCAGCCCGGCGATGCCCGAGGCTTCGACGATCTCCGGAGTGCCCTCCAGCGTCATGCCGATGAAGGCCACCTTGACGCCCTCGTACTCGCGCACGGCGTAGGGGGGGAAGAGGGTGGCATTCGCCTCGGTGCGCACGTTGGCGGCGAGGACGGGGAAGCGCGCGCCCGTGAAGGAAGTACCTTCCTGACAGCCGTCCACAGGGTGGCAGCCGCCGGACTGCATGCGTCGCAGCTCCTCGGCGCCCTCGTCGAACTCATGGTTGCCCACCGCGGCCACGTCCAGGCCGATCAGGTTCATCGCCTCGATGGTGGGCTCGTCGTGGAAGAGGGCGGAGAGGAGCGGCGAGCCGCCGATGAGATCTCCCGCGGACACCACCACCGTGTTGGGCGAGGTGGCGCGCAGGTCCGCCAGGTGTCGGGCGAGGAAGCTGGCCCCGCCGGTCTTCACCTTCACCGGGTGCCCGTCGGGCTGGACGCCGGTGCGAATCTCTCCGCTGGAGCCCGGCGGCGGCGCGAGGTGGCCGTGGAAGTCGTTGATGGCCAGCACCTGCACATGCACCTGGCGGGAAGGAGGCTCCTCGGGGATGGGAGCCGGAGCGCCGGCGTGGGCGCAGGAGAGGAGGAGGGCCCCGGTGAGCCACGAGGCCCGGAGCGGGCGAGCGAGGGAGGAGTGCATGGCCATGAGGAGGTTTTCTCTCTCACAACCCTGCACTCCCGCCTAGTGGATGGACTCCGGAGTGGGGCGTCCCTGGGGGGCCACCTGCTCGCGCGTGACGGTCTCATGCCCGGTGGCCTTGCCCGTCTCGAGCAGGGACTTGAAGCGCTGGAGATCGCCGTCCATCTCCCGCTTGGGGTCGGCCCCGAGAATCCGGGCGAAGGCGTGGCCCAGCGCGCCCGCGGGCGGGTTGTAGGAGAGGCGGATGTCCAGTCGGGTGGCGCGGCCCTCCTGTACGGGCTCGAAGTGGATGATGCCGGAGTTCTGCACCGTGGAGCCCTCGATGCTCTTCCAGGCGAGCACCTTGTTGGGGATGAGTCGGGTGATGGTGGCCTCCCACTCGAAGACGATGCCGGCCGGGCCCTTCACCCGCCAGTGAGAGCGCTCTTCGCCATGGGTGCGAATCTCCTCGATGTGGCGCATGAAGCGGGGGAAGTTCTCCATCGCCCGCCAGAAGGCGAAGACCTCCTCCACCGGGGCGTGGACGGTGATGTCCTTGTGGATGATGATGGCCTGACGCCCGCCGCCCACGCCCGTGAGGCGCTTGAGCTCGAGGTTGGTGAGGCCGCGCAGCGTCAGCATCGCGCCGAAGACGGTGGCCGAGGTGCCGAGGATGCCTCGGCGCGAGGAGCCCCAGCCCAGCATCCCCAGGCCGCCGAGTCCCATGAGGAAGCGCATCGAGGGAGCCCAGTTGCGCTGGAGGAGTTCGGGCTTGTCCCCTGGTCGCTCGACACCGCCCTGCAGGTCCGGGTGGTGGCCGGCCTGCTTGTGTACCTCCAACTGGTCCTCCACCTTGCGGACCCCGCGGACATGCTGGAGGCGGGAGATCACCCTGCGGTGCTCCGCTTGGAGGACGGCGCCGTCGAGCCGCACGCGGTCCTGCGCGACGTGGACGCGGATGGCGTGGGGATGTGAGCAGACCCGGCCGAGCGCGGCGCGGACGCGGGCCTCGAGGGTCGGTTCGTCCACGTGCCTGGATTTCACCCGGGCCAGGGTCTCGAAAAAGAGGCCGCGCGAGCGGTGGGCCATGTCACGTGACACCACCCCGGCGGCGTTCTCCATCTCGTGCAGGGCGTGCCTCGCCTTGTCCTGGGCCAGGGCCCGACGGCGCCGGCCGCTGCGTGGATCCACCAGGTACATCAGCCCCGCTCCCGTCCCAAATCCGCCAATTGCCCACCAGGCAGCGCTCATCCGTCGGCCCTCCTCGGGTCATGTCATTGGTCCCAAAATGGGCGCGCGCGGAGAGGGCGACAGCAGGCGGGGGAGGGGGGGCTACCCGGGCCGGTTCCTGTGGAACTCCTGCCCGGGCCCTCCCGCGGGGTCAGTGTTGGTATAGCCGCTCGATGACGTCCGCGTAGTGCTTGCAGACGATGTGGCGCTTCACCTTCAGCGAGGGGGTGAGCTCGTCGCGCTCGAGGGTGAAGTCCTCTGGCAGGAGGGCGAACTTGCGGATGGACTCGGCTCGCGACACCGTGTGGTTCGCCGCCTCGATGGCCTCCTGGAGTTCCGCCCGCAGCTCCGGGTCCTCCACCAGGGATTCCCTCGGCAGCCCGGCCTTGCCATGCTTCTCCGCCCACCGGGCGAGCATCTGCTTCTCCATCGTGACGAGCGCCGCGACGAAGGGCCGCCCCTCGCCCACCACCAGGGCCTGGCTGACCAGCGGGTGTTCCCGGAGGCGGTCCTCCAGGGGCCCCGGCGCCACGTTCTTCCCCGCGGCGGTGATGAGGATCTCCTTCTTGCGGCCGATGATGCGCAGGTAGCCCGCGTCGTCCAGGCTCCCGAGGTCCCCCGTCATCAACCACCCGTCGGGGGTGAAGGCTCGCCGCGTGGCCTCCTCGTCGTGCCAGTACCCCTGGAAGACCTGCGGCCCCCGGGCGAGGATTTCGCCGTCCTCCGCGAGGCGCACCGACGTCTCCGGCAGCGGCTGGCCCACCGTGCCGATTCCCAGGGCCTGGGGGACGTTGAGGGTCAGCACCGGGCTCGTCTCCGTCATTCCGTAGCCCTCGAGCACCGCCACGCCCATGCCGTGGAAGAAGTGGTTGAGCCGCTCCGACAGCGGGCCGCCACCCGACACCGCGAAGCGGAGCGCGCCTCCCATCACCCCGCGCAGCTTCCGGTAGACGAGCCGGTCGAACACCGCGTGTAGCAGCCTCGTCCTCAGGGAGACGTGGCCCTCGGCCCGCTCCCGCGAGTAGCGGGTGGCCACGTCCGCGGCGAGCTGGAAGACCCGGCCCCTGCCCGCCTGCTCCGCCTTGTGGTGCGCCGCCTGGAACACCTTCTCCAGCACTCGCGGCACCGCGCCGAACCACGTGGGCCGCACCATTCCCAGCTCCTCGGTCAGCTTCCCGGGGCTGCTGGCGAAGGCCACCTCGTTGCCGCGCTCCACCGCGACGAGGAACAGTATCTTCGCCAGCGCGTGGGCCAGCGGGAGGAAGAGCAGCGTCCGGTCCTCCGGAGTGAGGATGTCGCCCGCGCGGGTCATCACCTGCAGCACGTTGCCCCGGATGTTGCCGTGGGTGAGCATGCAGCCCCTCGGTCGTCCGGTGGTGCCCGAGGTGTAGATGAGGGTGGCCAGGTCGCTCGTCCGCAGCCGTGAGAGTCGCTCGTCGAGCCGCGTCTCCTCCACCTCCGCTCCCAGCGTCGTGAGCCGCTCCAGCGCTCCCTCCTCGAGCACCAGCGCCGTCCGACAGGCCGGGAGCCGGTCCGCCAGTTCCTGATAGCACGCGTGCAGGGCCGGGGTTTCGAAGAAGGCGGCCACCGCTCCGCTGTCGTGCAGCACCCACTCGAGCTGCTCGGGGGAGGAGGTCTCGTAGATGGGTACCGTGGCGGCCCCGACCGCGAGGATGGCGTAGTCGAGCAGCGCCCACTCCATCCGCGTATGCGACATCAGGGCGACCCGATCTCCCGGCTCGACGCCGAGCGCGAGGAGCCCTCGGGCGAGCTGGCGCACCGTCTGGAGCACCTCGGAGACGGTGCGGGACTCGAACCGGTTGCCCACGCGGTGCAAGAAGAAAGGCCGCGCCGGGTTGTCGCGGGCGTGCTCCAGGAGAGGCTGGAGCAGGTGTGCGTCCGGCGCGAGTGTCAGCTTCCCTGTCCCTGTCATTTCCTTCATGGCGTCAGCATGTGCTCCTGTTCGGGCCCGGGCCTACCCGAATCGGGGAGTTCCTGTCGGGCGAGTGACATGGTCGGGGTTCCTGGCTCAGGGGAGCATGAAGCGGTAGATGAGCTCCGCGGCGCACGCCGGCTTGGCGCTCTCTTCGATCTCGATGCTGGCGCGCAGGAGGGCCTCGGCGCCCTGGGGAATGTCCTTGAGCTCGGCCAGCTCGAGCGTCAGCCGGTAGCGGGCCCCGGCCTTGAGAGGAGCGGGGAAACGCACCTTGTTGAGGCCGTAGTTGAGCACCAGCCCGAAGCCACGGATGTCCACCACCTCGAAGAAGAGTCCCGCGATGCGCGAGACGCTGTAGTACCCATGGGCGATGGGCACCTTGAAGGGGGACTCCTTCGCGCACCGCTCGCGGTCCACGTGGATCCACTGGAAGTCCCCCGTGGCTTCGGCGAAGCGGAGGATGTCCTCGTACGCGAGCTGCTTCCACTCGGAGGCGCCGAGCGGCTTCCCCACCAGCGCCTTCAGTCCATCCAGGCCTTCGATGATCGTCGTATCGGGCATGGGTTCGCCCTTAGCACGATGAGGGGGCCCGTCGGACATTCGTGTCGGCTCAAGGGTGATGAAGCCCTTCCGTGAAGGAGCGACCGTACGAGGATGGCGGGGCGGCTCGGACTGCTTCCAGTGCCTTCAACTGGGTGGACGTGAATGTCTGGGTGGGCACCCTCAGTGTTCCCCGGCTGTTCAGGAGCAGATGCAAGGAGAGTGCATGGCGCCGACGCATGGGCGCTGTCCACAGGGCCTCGAGCAGCGTCGCCGCGCCGAAGGGTTTCCCGTACAGGTAGCGTCGCTCGGGATCAAACCCCTTGCGAGCCTCCTCCCACCAGGCTGCGACTGCCTCCGCCGCGGGATGGGGCAGGTCATCCGCGGGCTTGGGAACGAGATCGGCGTCCAGATCCTCTTCCTCGAGAGGAGGGAGCGCGTCTTCCTCGGTGGGCTGGGCGACGAGGTGTCCCTGCAAGTGCAGGCCCGTGATGGCACAGAATGCCTCGGCCGCCAGGTGGGCTACGGTCTCATCCTTCATCCACTGCAGGCACACTTCGGCAGCGCTCGGCCGGCCACAGAAGCCCAGCGCCCACAGGCCATCCGGACGGTGGTCTGGTTCGGTGAGGAGGTGCTTCAGCCGAGCTTCGTCCTGCGGATCCCCACCCAGCGCCAGCATCAGGGCGGGCAGTCTCAAGGAGGGGGCTCCGGTCTCGACGGCTTTCCTGCATGCGAGCCACGCGGCCTTGTGGCCTCCGAGCAATCCCGCCTCGATGGCAGCATCCCTGACGGCGGGCTTGGGTGAGTCCAGATGTGCTCGGAGCAGGTTGCTCTCCAGTCGTAGACGAACGCGGGCCGCCGCGCGCAGGGCCGCGGCAGCGACTCCTGGGGCTTCGTGTCGCAGCAGGCCGGTCAGCGTGGCACCAGGATCCACGCCGTGGGAGGTGAGCACTTCGAGTGACAGCGCCTGCCTCGCTGGCTCCTCCTGCTTCAGCAAGTCAGGGAGCCAGGATGGCAGCGCCTCGCGCTCCCGCACCTGCAGTCCTCGGTGGAAGGCCGAGAGGACCTCGGGAGCCGCTGTCTGTAGGGCCGCTCGTACGATCTCCGAGCCGGCAGGTAGCTCGGGGCTGAGCAGAACATAGACGGCGGAGGCGACTTGATGCGGGTCTTCCGACTCAACCGCTGAGGCCAGGAGCCGCTCGGCTACGGGCGCGCCACCGAGTACGAGGCCGTCCAGGTGTGCCAGCAGGCGCTCCTCGAGCTCGGTCACCTCGTCCAACACATGGTCTGGAGCGACGAGGCTGTGCTCCCACCGGGCCCAGAGGAACTCCGCCTCGTCGAGGTGTTGCTCGTACATGCTCCAATTGAGGCGGATGTCGTCGCGCACCTCCGTTCTCGTGCCGGTGCTGCCTCCGCTTCGTGGTGCTGCATTGACGGTACTCACCATGCCGGTTCCTCGTCTGTGCGGCTCAGTCGTGGAGGAGTCCCTCCAGCGACATCCAGTCGCTGGGCGGGGGAGAAGGTCGTCCCGGTGGAAAGCGGGCAAGACGAGGCAGTGTCGGGTACTCGCGCCAGGTCTCCATGTCGCTGAGCTCGGCAAGTCGCAGGAGGGCGAGACCATTCATGAAGATGGCTCCCTCGGTACGGCGCAACTCATCGTTCGGACCGTCGTCGCGGGTCAGTCTCTGGAAGAAGAGGCTGCGCTCGGAGACGACCTCCGCGAGCGCCTCGTTGAAGGCATCGGCTCGTCTTTCGAGGAGTGCCCGGCAGACATCGAGCCATGCGCTCCGGTCCTCCTGGATGACGGATTGCCAACGGTCGAGGAGGGCAGGGAGGTCGGGGGTGGCTCCGGTATGCAGCGCCAGGGTGAGCTGGTGGAGGAAGTGGTGGAAGAGGAAGTCCTCCTCGTACTCGACGGAAGGCTCGTGGCTCCTGGCCTCGAGGCGGGCGATGTCGGCCGCGAGGGGAAGCTGACCGGCCGCGAGGGCGTCGACGAAGGAGAAGGCCTTGCTGGCGCAGCGGTAGAGAGGTTCGAGCGCAAGGCCCTCGCCCTGGCGCCGCAGCAGATGGAGTCGCGCATGGGCGGAGTGGCACAGGTGGACGAAGAAACCCTGTGTGTCGGCCTCGGAGAGCAGCGCACAGAGCGCCAATCTGCGGTGACAGAGGGCCGCCACACACCAGGCCTCGCCCGTGCTCTCACGGGGGGAGCTGGTGCGGATGCTTCGGAGTGCCTGCTCCAGCTCGAAGAGCGAGTCGTCGCGAACGGACTCCAGCGCGGTAGGGCGTGATGAGGACATGCGGGAGATGAGCCTCGGCTGTCAAAGAATCGTGCAGGACGCACCCATGGGAATGTACTGGGCGCCAGTGAGGCCCTGCTCCTCGAGCCGGGTGCGCAGATCGTCGCGGAGGACGAGGACGCCTGGCATGGGTTGGATGCGGAAGAGCTTCAACCCTGAGGGGATGCGGTCCTCGCGAAGATGGAGACGGAAGAGGGCATTGAACCTGTCCGGCTCGTCTTCGAGCGCATCGAACTCGCTCCTTTCGAGATCGACGCAATCCTGGGTGCCAATGACGTTGGCAATGAAGAAGTCGCCGAGGACCGTGCGTCCCTTGTGGTTGGTGATGGCGGTGGGCAGGAACTCGATCTCCGCGCCCGCCTCCTGCTCCAGCAGGGCCTTGAGCTTGCTGGAGACGAGGCAGAAGCGGAAGGTGTTCTTGATGAGATCCGGGACGAGCAGCCCGGGTTGCTCTGCGTCCATTCGCAGCGTGACGTCCGGAGGGTAATGGGCATCCATCCGCTGCCCCTTGGGAATCCTCCACTTCTTCGAGCGCAGCGAGTCAGGGCACTGGTTGATGAGGCAGTTCTTCGGGTCGTTGGCTTCGCGGAGGATGAAGTAGGCGTGCATGTCGTCCTGGTGGGAGAATGGGATAGATGCCGAGATGGCAGGGCTACAAGGAGGGCATCGACCTGAAGAGGGCGTTGATGTGTGAGCCGGGATGCTGCTTGCCGAATTCCCTCAGTTGCCGACGCATGATCCTGGAAAAAGCATGGAGTCTGCTACCCAGGCGCGGGGCGGTCTCCTTGCTGACCTTGGGATGTCCGTTTTCGTCCGCGGTCTCCGCTGCCTCGTTGAGTTCGTCCGCGATCTCCTCGACCTTGGCCTTCACGTCGGCACTGTAGGTGCTGTGGTAGTTCGGATGCCTGGGCAGCAGGAAAAGGTTGCTGTAACGTGTCCACTTGGGCAGGTAGATGATGTTGACCCCCTTGTGGACATTGTATTTACCTGCCTGGAGCACCTTGAGTTGCTCGACCTCGAGGATGCTGCTGAGGACACCTACGGGAACGATGTGGTGGGCGTTGTTGGGCCAGGGCCACCACTCGCTGCCAATGAAGTTGAGATGGGCGTAGGGCCCGGCTCCCATGTGCCAGACCTTGTCGACCTGGGTGGGGTCACGCCAGGCTTGCTTCCAGGGGCGGGTGAACAACTTCTCGTAGCGGTTCCTGGCCTCACCTGGATTGATGAAATCCAGATTGTACCAGTCTGCCTCGACGCCCTTCTGGTAGTTGAAACCGTTCTCCTTGTGGTTGTGACCTGCGTAGGTGCATACCTGCTTGTTGCCGCCCACGTTCTTCCAGATACAACGAGTGACGCAACCATTGTCCTCTCCATGCTGGTGGGACGCGTCGGCTTCTGGTGAGGAGATGTGATCGTCACTCATGAAATCCTCCGGTGAGGGGCGTTCAGGGGGAGTGGCCGTCCTCGAGGATGAGGGCTCCTCGGGACTCGTCGTCGTCGAGCAGGGCCACCAGGATGCTGGGGCTCCGCGCATACTTTCTCATGAAGGCCCGGACGCCCAGACAGATGGACGCGGCGCCCGTGGCTGCGCCGATCTCCCCAAAGTGCTCAGGAGGATGCCAGTAGCGATTGGCAATGGGGAGAGAGGCCTCCGTCAGACGGACGAGCGCAGAGCCGAAGTCCCTGGCACGGAACTCATCACCGTTCAGGTTGACGATGGTGAGAGGGGTGTCCGGGCTGGGGCGTGTCCGGCTCGACAAGCAGTCGGAGATGGCCTCGAAGAGCGCTCTGCCCAGGGAGGGCCTTCCCGAGAAGCGATGGGTTTCCTCCTTCCGGGCGCTCACTGGCCCCAGCAGCGCCTGGAGGGGGGCTCCTCGCGCCCGGGCCGCATCCACCCGCTCCAGCAGCACGAAGGCGGCTGCTTCGCCCGGAAAGAATCCTACGGGTCTCTCCGGGGTTCGTAGGAGTCCGAGTTCATATGCCTGCTTCAAGGCATCGTCGGCGACCCAGGAGTCGATTCCTCCGATGATGCATCGGTCCAGCGCTCGACTCTTCAGGAGCTGGATGGCCCGGGTCAGCAGGTGGATGAAGGTGGCAGGCCCACCGAAGAAGCAGGCCCCGTTTCGAGGAGGGATGTCCAGCCCGCACAGGGCCGCCAACTTGGGGATGAAGCGGTGGTTGAGTCGTTCGCGTGCTGCTGATTGCTCCTCCTGGAACTCCCGGCGGACATTCTCGCGCAGCCGACCGTTGGGAAGGCTCACAAGCATCTGGCCCTGGAAGTGCAGCTGGGCATGGAAATCACCGGGGAGTTGGACGAGGAGCCCGGTTCGCTGGAGTGCAGGTGCCTCGAGGCCAGCGGTGTCCAGGAGGTCCGAGAGTGCTGCATTCCCGAGCCGGAGGAGGCGACCCGTCCCTTCGAAACCCTGGGTAAGCCACCCGATGGCGTTCCCCTTCAGGGGAATGCTCTCCAGGGTCTTCACGTCGGAGAGGACGATGTCCAGTTCCGTCCAGCAGGTGAAGCCGGCGCGTGCGGACGCACAACTGGCAACCACGTCAGCCCCGATGGGGGACACCATGCCCAGGCCGGTGATGGCGATCGTGCTGGTGGAAAGCATGAGGGGCGCGGTTCCTCCAGGGGCTTTTTCGCACCAGGGAAGGATGTTGGCAACCGCGGCAGGGCTCCCAGCGAAGTGCCTTCCGCGATGTCAGTCCCCTGGACTACCCTATGCGTCCTGCTTCCCGAGGGAGACCCGAGAATGGCCGACGAGCAGATGTACCTGGAGCTGTCCGAGGAAGGTGGCGGCTCGCACAAGTTCTACGAGGTGAAGGTGGAGGGCAACGCCCTCACCGTCCGCTATGGCCGTATCGGGGACAAGGGGCAGACCCAGGTCTCCCAGCATCCGAGCGCGGAGAAGGCGCTCGCCGAGGCGCGGAAGAAGGTCAACGAGAAGGTCCGCAAGGGCTACGCCCCCGCCGTCATGGGCATGCGCAAGAAGCGCTCCGTCACCCGCCGGGAGATGACGAGCGGGCGCTCCACCGCGCAGCAGGCCCCCGTGCTCTGGAAGTTCAATTCCGGGGACCGCGCCTTCGGCATCTTCGTGGATGGCTCCCGCTGCTGGGTGGGCAACGAGAGCGGCTCCATCTACTCGGTGGACCACGACGGGCGCACGCTGGCCCAGTTCCGCTTGAACGATGGCGTCAAGTGCATCGTCGCCGACGACCGGTGGCTCTACGCGGGGTGTGATGACGGGCGCGTCTATGACCTCGGTGGCAAGGTGCCGCACGTGGCCTACGCCATCTCGGACGACGTGGACATCTACTGGCTGGACATCAAGGACGGCGTGCTCGGCGTGTCCGACGCGGAGGGCAAGCTCACCGCCATCAACCACGAGGATGAGTCCCAGTGGGAGCGTCGGAGCCAGGGCTCCCATGGGTGGATGGTTCGCTGCGACGAGCTGGGCATGTACCACGGTCACGGGCGCGGGCTGACCATGTATGACTGGGAGGATGGCCGCGAAATCTGGCACCGTCCCACCCAGGGCAGCGTCCTCTTCGGCTGGCAGGAGGAGTCCTCCCTCTACGCCTGCACCAACCAGGGCTTCGTCCACCGCTTCAACAAGAAGGGGGACGCGGGGCCCGTCATGAAGTGCGACGCGGCGGTGTTCTCCTGCGCCGCGGTGGACGACGGCCGGTACGTCTTCGCCGGCGACAACATGTCCAGCATCTACTGCTTCAACGACAAGGGCGAGCGGCTGTGGAAGCTGGCCACCGGCTGCGGCTCGGCCTTCTCCATGCAGTTCTTCCAGGAGCGGCTGTACCTCGTCACCACCGACGGCGCGCTGGCCTGTATCGACGCGAGCGAGCAGGCCATCCGCGCCGCGCAGTCCGGCAGCCTGCCGCAGGCTCGAGATATCAAGGCCCCCGCGCCCGTGGCCGCCGTGGCCGCGGGCACCGTGGAGACGACGCGTGAGGCCGGCTCCGGCGTGGTGGTGGAGTGCTACGCCGAGGGCGACCGGCTGCGCGTGCGCGTGGTGTCTCCCGGCTTCCGTCCCGACTGGCACGTGCAGTTTCCCAAGGACATTCGCCAGGCAGGCGCCCGCTATGTGGTGGAGGGGCTCCAGGCCTCCTCGCGCGGCGGCTTCTACCGGGCCTGGGGCCACATCCGCAGGCTGGTGAGCTGAGCCATCAGGAGAGGGGGCGCCGTCCCTCGTGGAGGGAGGGGCTCAATCCGGGACTCCGGGTCGAGCGCCCCCCAATCTCCCTCCAGGAAGCGGTCATACGCGCCGGCGATGGTGAGCAAGGCGGAGGTGTATCCGCGGCGGAAGGACCCATCAAGGTCCGCTCATCAACTCGTCCGCGGTGGCAGAGGGGCGTCTGGCGGGCCACCCGAGGAGGGCAGTGGAGTGGACGGAGCACCGGCGTCGAGTCCCGCGGAGGCGTGAGGCCCCGTGGACTGAGTTCCGGGAGCGAACTCCGCGGAGGCGTGAATCCCCGTGGCCTGCGCATCGGGTGGAGTTGTCTCCAGCGAGTACCCATGCACGAGGCCAGGAGCGCTCCTCGGCGACGAGCCAGGCGGGCCTCCTTCCTCCTCACTCACCTCGGCGCGGCTCTCCGGCCCGCTCTCCCCAGGCACCGACGACTCTGGCGGGCAACCGCCCCTGGTGAACGAGGACTCAGGCAGGGGGGGCACCGGCTGCTGCGTTTTCTCCGAACCTGTCTGACAACCAGACCGGTTCGGAAGATTCGAGCCCGGCCCCTCCTCGGACTGGGGGGGAGCGGTGTCCACGGAAGGCGACTCCGTCACGGCGCGGGGCGCCTCGGGCGTGCCGTCTGCTTTGGGCGTGGGCGCCAGTTGGTTGAGGACGCGCTCATCGACCGCCCGAAGCAGCGGTGGCAGCTCGCGTCTCAGTGCCTGCGCGTCTCTCGCCCCCAGTGACTGGAAGGCGCGCAGTGCCCACTCGCTCGAGTGCGAAGAGTGCGCAGGGGCTGATAGACTGCGCGACCGTGAGACTGCTCGAGCAGGTGACGCTGCTCTTCCAGGAAGGGAAGAGCGACAAGGTGTACGAGGTGGACCTCCTTGAGGTCTCCAGCGGCCAGTGCGTGGTCAACTTCCGCTATGGTCGGCGAGGCGCCACCTTGAAGGACGGCTCGAAGACGCCGGTACCCGTGCCCGAGGCCGAGGCTCGCCGCATCTTCGACAAGCTCGTCCAGTCCAAGCTGGACTCGGGCTACGCGCGCGGCGGTGCCCCCGGTGTGCCCGCGCCTCGGCCCCCGGCGCCGCCTTCTCCTCGGGTGGAGCCGCCCTCCGGGGCCTCGGCTCGCGAGCGTACCCTCCTCGAGCAGCTCCAGCAGGAGGCCTCGGCCCGACGGTGGTTCCGCCGCGCTACGGGGCGTGCCCAGCCTCGAAAGCTCGAGCGCGTCATCTGGCGCGCGGGGGAGCTGCGCCTGCGCGCCGCCGAACCCCTGCTGCTGCCCATGCTGGAGCGGGCCACTCCCCTGCGGGCGTACTGCATCGCCGCCGCGCTGGGGCGCCTGGGCTCATCCTCCTCCGTGCCCGTGCTGGGGAAGCTCTACGGCACCGCCTCCACCCCGCCCATGGTGCGCCGCATGGCCACCGAGGCGCTCATACAGCTCTCCGATGAGGAGACCCGCGCCGACTTCCGCCGCGACGTGCTGGAGAAGCTGCCCCCCTCCCTGCGCGAGCCCGCGAAGGCCGGGGACGCGGAGGCCTTCGGCCGCGCCCTGGACGCGCACCTCGCTTCCGGCACCGCCACCGCCTTCGACATCCTCGCCGAGCTGTACCTGGTGGACTCGGAGACGGTGCGGCCCTCGCTGCTGCGCGTGCTGCGCTCGGGGCCCTTCTCCCTGGCCTCGGTGCGCGCCTTCCGCCACCTCTTCAAGATGGCCGAGTACCGCTGCGACGGCGAGGTGTTCGGCCTCATCGCCTGGCGCTACGAAAAGGAGCGCCCCATCGGCGGGTGGCGGCCTCGCGTCTTCCCCGCGCAGACGCGCACATACCTGCGGCGCCGGGTGTGGCGCACGCTGCGCCGCCTGGGCGAGCTGGAGAGCCCCGACTTCGTGAAGATGGCGGTGGGCGTGCTGCTCGCCTTCGGCGACGCGGACGCGGTGCCCGTGCGCTCCACCGGCTGGGGCCGCCACCAGCGGCACTGGGATGCCTTCTCTCCGTACTGGGCCCTCAACCAGCTCCTCTACCGCCAGGGCACCCGCTACGAGCCGGTGGAGGCCTCGCTGCGCTTTCGCTGCGCGGGCTCGTACCAGCCCGGACAGCCACCCGGAGAGAAGCGTGAGGAGGCCTTCCCCCACATGTGGGAGCGCACCCCCGCGGGCCTACTGCACCTGCTGGACGAGAGCCGCTGCGCCCCCGTTCATGTCTTCGCCGCCCGCGCGCTGCGCGACTGCCCGGACTTCCTCGCGCAGCTCGACGTGGACGCGGTGTCCATGCTCCTCGACAGCCCCTACGAGCCCACCGCGCGCCTCGGCTTCGAGCTGGCCTCGCAGCGCCTGGACGCGCGGCGCGAGCCCAGGGCCCTGCTGCTCGCCGTGGCCCGCTGCGCCTACGCCCCCGCTCGCCAGCAGGCCTTCCGGTGGATGGACGAGGTGCGCCACGCTCTGCTCGAGGACTCGGGCTTCCTCGCCGCGCTGGCCACCGCTCTTCACGCCGACACCCGGGCATACGCGTACAACCTGGTGCGCGCCTCCGTCCTCTCTTCCTCCGCGGTGCAGTCGCTCGTGGGTCGGCTGGTGGCGGCGCTGCTGGCCCTGAAGGCCCCCGAGTCCGGCTCCCTCGCCTCGGACGTGGCCCGCACGGTGCTCGCTGCCCTGGGGCCCTCGTCCCCGACGGTGGGCCTGGAGGTGGTGCGCGACCTGATCGCCCACCCGCTGCCGGAGGTGCAGGAACTGGGCGGTGAGCTGCTGTTGCGCAGGGATCTGCGCGCCGAGCCCGTGCCGGAGGAGCTTCTCCACCTTCTGGTGCAGGCCGAGCACGCGCCGCTGCGGGCGCTGGGCCTGCGGCTGCTCGCCCTGCTCGCCGAGTCCGAGGCCACGCTGCTCGCCCAGGAAGCCCTCCTCACGCGCCTGGCCACCAGCCGCGTGCCGGACGTGCGCGCCGCGGTGCGCCCGCTGCTGGGACGCCTTGTCGCCTCCAGCCTCTCCGCCGGGACGCGGGTGGTGGAGGCGCTGCTGGCGGCCTTGCTGCGACGCCGCCTGCCCGAGGGCGTGCCGGCCCACGTGGCCTCCGTCCTCTCCTCGGAGCTGGCGCCCGCTCTCGCGCTGCTGCCGGCGGAGACGGCGTGGCGGCTGCTGGAGTCCGAGGACGCCGCCGCGCAGGCGCTGGGGGCCGAGCTGCTCGCCAGACGGAGCGCGGAGCTGGTGGTGGACGTGCCTCGCGCGGCGAAGCTCGCCGGGCATGACACCCTGGCCGTGCGCGAGTGGGCCTGGCGTTGGCTGGAAGCCCATGTCCCCGAGGTGCGCGCCTCGCTGGCCGATGCCATGGGGCTGCTGGACTCGCGCTGGGACGACGCACGCGACTTCGGCTTCCGCTACTTCCGCGAGCGCTTCGCTCCGGAGGACTTCTCCCTGGAGGTGCTCGTCTCCGTGGCGGACAGCGTGCGCCCGCCGGTACAGGCCTTCGGGCGAGAACTCCTCACCCGCAGCTTCCGCGAGGCGGACGGGACCGAGCTGCTGCTGCGCCTCTCCGAGCACCCCGCACCCGCGGTGCAGCTCTTCGCCACCCATTACCTCGAGCGCTTCGCCGCCGGCAGGCCGGAGCTGGTGGAGAAGCTGCGGCCCTGGTTCATCCGGGTGCTGGGCCAGGTGAACCGCGGCCGGTCCGCGCGCCAGCGGGTGCTGGGCTTCCTCGGACGCGAGGGCCAGCGCGACGAGGCCACCGGCAGGGTCGTCCTCGAGGTGCTGCACCACATGTCAGCCACCATTGCTATAGAGCATCGCGCCGCGGCGCTGGAGGCCATGCTCTCCGTCGCCAGGGCGCAGCCGTCCCTCCCCGTGCCCTTCCACCTTCGTCCCGTGGAGGTCCGCCGTGCGGTTTGAGTATTCCTATCTGGGTAGCAGCGCGGTGGAGCACCGGGGGGACGGCACCGCGCTCTCCTTCGCGCCGGACCTCAAGCGCCAGCCCACCTACTTCTCCGGCGAGCTGCGGCAGCACGTCGCCTTCCGCGAGGCCATCTCCGCCCTCCATGACGTGGTGGTGTCGGATCTGCGCTTCAAGCCGAAGGACAAGTCGGCCTACAAGGCCTGGGCCGCGCAGCGGGACGAGTTGGTGGACGTGGAGGCACTTGCTTCGCAGCGCCAGTCCGTGGCCAGCCGGCTCAAGACCCTTCGCGAGGAGCTCACCTCGCTGGAGAAGGAGAGCCAGCAGCGCATGGGCCCCTTCTACGCCGCGCGCCGACGCTACTTCGACTACCTCTACGCGAAGAATCGCGACTTCTGGTTCGTGTTGGATCCCGTCATCACCGTCCACCCGGACGAGTGCTTCTTCGAGTGCTTCAGCCAGGACGAGTCCAGCTACGGCCGGCTCGGCGCCAGCTACGAGGTGTTCCAGAACGTCGGCGAGTTCGCCTGTGGCACCACCAACATCGACTACTCCTCGCCGCTCTACGACGAGTTCCAGAAGATACGCTCCTACAAGCGCACGCGCTTCGAGGTGGACCCGAGCGGCTTCACCACCCAGACGGGCGGGGACGAGGCGTACAAGGAGGTGAAGATCGACCTCCCCGACTCGTGGGTGCGCGGCTTCCTCCAGGTGAACTCGGCGATGGCGCTGCCGGCGGTGCGCTTCACCCTGCACCCCATGGACGTGCATAACTTCCTCTTCGTGCTCAGGCGGCACAAGGAGAAGAAGGGGCCGCGCTCCATGCGCTACCGGCTGGTGCCGGGGCAGCCGGTGCGGGTGGTGTTCGAGCCGTGGGGGCTGGAGGTGGTCTGTCCCCGCTCGGTGTACGAGGGCGAGGGGACGCATGACATCCGCGTGTGGGGGCGGCGTCGGCTGCTGGTGCTGGAGCGGCTGCTGCCGGTGGCCCGGCGCTTCACCGTACACCTGCTGGGCTCGGGGATGCCCTCCTTCTACGTGGCGGACCTGGGAGACTTGTCCTTCACCCTGGGGCTGTCCGGGTGGACGGCCAATGACTGGGCCACCGCGGGCAACTTCGACCTGATGGCGCCGCGCGGCTCGGTGGACGACTTCACCCGTCGCCGCGTCTTCGAGGTGCTGAAGGAGACGTGGAGCGCCACTCCCGAGGCGCTGGCCTCGCGGCTGGGGCTGGAGCGCGGCGCGGTGCTCGGCGCCCTCTCCGCGTGGACGCAGGCGGGGCGGGCCATGTGGGACCTGAACAAGGGCGTTTACCGGGCGCGCGAGCTGAGCCGTGAGCCGCTGCCCCTGGAGAAGCTGCGCTTCGCCAACGAGCGCGAGGAGCGCGCCACGCGCTTCCTGGAGGCCGGGGCGGTACACGTGCAGGCGCGGGCCTCCAGCGTGGACGCCTCGTTGGAGCTGAGCGGGACGGTGAAGGAGGGCGGAAAGGTGCTGCGTCCCGCTTTGCGGCTCGATGGGGATCAGCGTATGGTTTTCGGCGAGTGCACCTGCAACTTCTTCCAGCAGAACAAGCTGTTCCGGGGGCCGTGCGAGCACCTGCTCGCCCTGCGCCTCCAGCACTCACGGGTGTCTCGCACATGAGAAGGAGGAGGGTCCGCGCACGCGGCGGTCAGGGGGCAGTACCTTGCAACCCGGACGGTGCTTCGCCGTCCATGCCTCATGGCCTGTCATGCATCACTGGCCCGCTCTTCACTGTGCGGAGCCTCCCTCGCTGGTGCGGCTGCGATGTCGACCGCGTCGGTCCAGCGCGCACCAGCGAGGGGGCTCCGCTTGAGTTGAGCCGGTCCAGTCCCGAGAGCCGTACGAAGGGGCCCTCGGACCGCCGCGTGGACGGATCCTCCCTCTCTCACTGAATCCCATGTCCTCTCAGCCCCCCCGCAGCCGACAGGAGCTGTACGACCGCATCCGCGAAAGCTCCAAGGACGAGGTCATCCTCGAGGAGATGGTGCGCCTGGGCTTCTGGCCGGCGCGCAGCGGACTGCCGGGAGACCCCGCCGAGGTGGTTCACCGCCGGGCCGAGCTGCAGTCGGAGCTGCGCGCCCTGGCCTCGGAGCAGCGCCGGCTGGGCAACCTGGAGGCGATGAAGCGGGAGCTGCGCAAGCGGCGGCTGGAGGAGAGCCGCCGCAAGCAGCAGGAGACGAAGGAGCGGCGCGAGCGCGAGCGGCAGTCCCGCGCGGAGGCCTGGCGGCAGCGCAAGGCGGGCGAGCTGCTCTTCCTCGGCCGCGGCGTGTCCGCGGGCCTGGGCGAGCGCACCACGGACGATGCGCGGCTGGCTCGATTGGGGCTGCCGGTGCTGGCCTCTCCGGAGGCGCTGGCTGGGACGCTGGGGTTGAGCGTGGGGCAGTTGAGGGCCCTGTGCTTCACCCGCACCGTCTCCACCACCAGCCACTACGTGCGCTTCCTGCTGCCGAAGAAGACAGGGGGCACCCGGCTCATCTCCGCCCCTCTGCCGAGGCTCAAGGCGGCCCAGGCCTGGGTGCTGGAGAACCTGTTGGAGAAGGTGCCCGTCCACGACGCCGCCCACGGCTTCCGCTCCGGGCGCTCCATCGTCTCCAACGCCCGGCCTCACGTGGGCGCGGGCGTGGTGGTGAACCTGGACCTGAAGGACTTCTTCCCCACCGTGGAGTATCCGCGGGTGAAGGGCCTCTTCCACAAGCTGGGCTACAGCGAGGCCACCGCCACCGTGCTGGCGCTGCTGTGTACCGAGCCGGATGTGGACGAGGTGGAGTTGGACGGGCAGCGCTACTTCGTCACCCGCGGCCCGCGGCGGCTGCCCCAGGGCGCGCCCACCTCTCCCGCTCTCACCAACATCCTCTGCCGGCGGCTGGACGCGAGGCTCGCCGGCGCCGCTCGCAAGCTGGGCTTCGTCTACACGCGCTACGCGGATGACCTCACCTTCTCCGCCTCGGGTCCGGGGCCCCATGACGCGGGCGAGCTGCTGCGCCTCGTTCGCTGGCTGGTGCGTCAGGAGGGCTTCACTCCCCACCCGGAGAAGACGCGCGTCCTGCGCCGCGGTCGCCAGCAGGAGGTGACGGGCGTCGTCGTCAACGACAAGCCCGGCGTGGACCGCAAGACGCTCAAGCGCTTCCGTGCCTTGCTGCACCAGCTCGAGAAGCGTGGCCCCGAGGGGCTGCGCTGGGGCAACGGGGGCGATGTGATTGCCTCCGCCGTGGGCTTCGCCCACTTCGTGGCCATGGTGGATCCGGTGAAGGGCAGGGCGCTCCAGGAGAAGGCCCGCGCGCTGGAGTCGCGCTACGGGCGCAGGCCTTCCGCTCCGCCTCGGGCTCGGAAGGTGACGGAGGAGGGCGCCTCGGAGCCCGTCGTGGCTTCCGAGCGGACTCCGGCTACGGCGGGGGACTCCGTTGCTCCCGCCCCGGCTCCCGAGGAGGCTTCTCCATCGACTCCGAAGAAGAAGTGGTGGAAGCTGTTCTGAGCGTATGGGTGTGAGTTCGAACGTCGTCTTCGTGTTGCCCGCGGTGGCCGTGCTCGTCGGACTCGGACTGTGGGCGCTTCGTGGCAAGCGTGGCAACGAGGCCAGTCGGCTTCGCCAGCGGTACTTTCAGTCCGTCCATCAGCCTCGGGCCCAGGCCGAGCAGTCCCTCGCCCGCCACATGACCCGTCTCCAGCAGCGCTTTCCCGACAGGTCCGAGACCTGGTACCTCCGGCACGTTCTCTCCGAACTGCGGAGGGATCGGCGGTAGGGACTCCGGGCTCACGGGCCTCCGGTTCAATCCCTCACCCCAGCCCTCTCCCAGAGGGAGAGGGGGCATACACGGGTTCAACCCGCTGTTCGTGGCACCCTCACCCCGGCCCTCTCCCAGAGGGAGTGGGCGTTAGCGCGTCCCCGCCGCGCAGCGCAGCATCATCGCCTGCAACTCCATCCGCGTCTGCGCCAACGCCTCCCTCCTCAGGTCCTGCTTCAGCGCGTTCGACAGCGAGCGCGTCAGCGTCCTCAGGATGGACAGCTCTTCCTGTGTCCACCGCCGCTCCTTCTGGCAGTCGTCCAGCCGCAGGAAGCCCCACCACTGCCCGTTCACGCTCCCCACGCTGATGGGGAGCAGCATCACCGACTGCACCCCCTGCTCCTCCAGGAAGCCCCTCATCGGCTGCGGCACGTTGCGCACCAGCTCCCAGAGCGGCTGGCCTCTCGACAGCACCTCCACCCACCCCGCGGCCTGCTCCCAGAGCGGGAAGTTCCGCCGCACCGCTCCCGTCATCGGCGTCTCGCTCCACGCGTGCCGTAGCGCCGACTCGCACTTGCGCGCCACTGCTCCCTTGCCGTTCTCGTACACCAGCGCCCTGTCCACCTTCAGCGCTCGGGCCACCATCTCGATGGCCCCCGTCACCGCCTCGGGCGTGAAGCCCTGCTCCACCAGCAGCCTCGTTGCTTCGGAGACCTTCGTGAATGCTTCCAGCGGCATCGCGTCCTCCATAGTCGGTGAACCCATGTTCAACCAGGAAGCCCCGACTGGGTGGCTTTTTCGACTAATCTGGTCTTCATTGGACGCTACTCCCAATGAGCTGTCAAGCAAGTCTGGAATTTCTCACAACGAGTGAAATTCTAACAATTTCCTCGGGTAGCAGGCGGGCAGCGGGTCAGGGCCGAGAGACTGGAACAGGAGGTGCTTCTTCATGGAGACCATGG
This sequence comes from Archangium sp., assembly GCA_003249315.1. Classification (GTDB taxonomy): domain Bacteria; phylum Myxococcota; class Myxococcia; order Myxococcales; family Myxococcaceae; genus QKJM01. The sequence continues at coordinate 405 of QKJM01000147.1, read as the reverse complement.
AATCGCGTCTGGAGCGTCTGGAGCGTCGCTGCCGGCGGTTGCAGGGGGTGGCCTTCTCGGCGCTCGTCCTCGGGGCGCTCGGGGCGGGCTGGGCAGCCTGGCGCGGGGGAGTGGAGGAGGAGGGGGCTGGCGAGCTGGTGGTCTCGCGGCTCGTCCTGAGGGATGGGGATGGGCACACGCGCGCCACGCTCTCCGCGCAGGCGGGTGGGGAAGGGGGCCTGGTGCTGCATGACGCCGGAGGACGGCCTCGCGCCCTGCTGGGGGTGGACAGCGGAGGCTCGCCCCGCCTGCGGTTCGCCACCGTGGAGGGGGCCTCGCTCGCCGAGCTCACCGTGTACTCGGACGAGGCGCCACGGCTGTCGCTCGGCAATACCCAGGGCGTCGAGTTCTTCGCCGTGGGCCTCC
>QKJM01000339.1 GCA_003249315.1 Archangium sp. | reverse complement strand
CATCGCCACCGACAGCCCGAAGACGACGCTCGGGCTGCCCGAGGTGCAGCTCGGCCTCCTCCCTGGCGCCGGAGGCACCCAGCGGCTGCCGGCGCTGATCGGCGTGCAGGCCGCGTTGGATCTCATCCTCACCGGCAAGAACGTGAAGCCGTCCAAGGCGAAGAAGCTGGGCCTGGTGGACGAGGTGGTGCCTGCCCCCATCCTCCGCGCGGTGGCGCTGCGGCGTGCCCGGGAGCTGGCCGAGGGCTCGCTGAAGGTGGAGCGTCGCCAGGGCCTGAAGGCGGTGGCCTCCAAGGGGAAGAAGGGTCTGCGTGGTCTCCTCGAGGGGCTGGCCAACAAGGAGCTGTGGACCGAGGTGGCCCTCGAGGACAACCCGGTGGGCCGCAAGGTGCTGTTCGATCAGGCGCGCAAGCAGCTCCTGAAGAAGACGCGCGGCAGGTACCCGGCGCCGGAGAAGGCGCTGGAGGCCATCCGGGTGGGAGTGGAGTCCGGTCGCGCCGCGGGTCTGGAGGCCGAGGCCCGACTCTTCGGCGAGCTGGTGGTGTCCGACGTCTCCAAGCGGCTGGTGGAGATCTTCTTCGCCACCACCGCCCTCAAGAAGGAGAACGGCACCTCCAACCCGGAGGTGAAGCCGCGCGAGGTGGAGAAGGTGGGTGTGCTCGGCGGTGGGCTGATGGGCGGCGGCATCGCCTACGTCACCTCGGCCCTCCAGGGCGTGCCGGTGCGGGTGAAGGACAAGGACGATGCCGGTGTGGGTCGCGCCCTCAGGCAGGTGCAGGGAATCTACGACGAGCGGGTGAAGCGGCGCTCGCTCACCTGGCGCGAGGCGGGGGCGAAGCTGGCGCTCGTCACCGGCTGCACCGACTACAGTGGCTTCAAGAGCGTGGACCTGGTCATCGAAGCCGTCTTCGAGGACCTGTCTCTCAAGCATCGGATCATCTCCGAGGTGGAGGCCCTCACCGGGGAGGACTGCATCTTCGCCTCCAACACCTCCAGCATCCCCATCACCGAGCTGGCCAAGGGCTCCAAGCGGCCCTCACAGGTGATCGGCATGCACTACTTCAGCCCGGTCCATAAGATGCCGCTGCTGGAGATCATCACCCACCCGGGCACCGCCGAGTGGGTGACGGCCACCTGCGTGGAGGTGGGGAGGAAGCAGGGGAAGACGGTCATCGTCGTCAACGACGGCCCGGGCTTCTACACCTCGCGCATCCTCGCGCCGTACATGAACGAGGCGGCCTGGCTGCTGGCCGAGGGGGCGGACATCTCCGCGCTGGACAAGGCGTTGGTGGAGTTCGGCTTCCCGGTGGGCCCCATCACCCTGCTGGACGAGGTGGGCATCGACGTGGCCCAGAAGGTGGGCCCCATCATGGAGGCCGCCTTCGGCAAGCGCATGCTGGCGCCCCGGGCCCTGGAGAAGGTGGTGGCCGATGGTCGCCTGGGCCGCAAGAACAAGAAGGGCTTCTACACCTACGAGGGCAAGACCAAGGAGGTGGATCTCTCCGTCTACGATCTGCTCCCCCACGGCCGTCAGCGCAAGAGCCTGGATCCCCGGGAGATGGCCGAGCGGTGCGCCTTCCAGATGGTGAACGAGGCGGTGCGCTGCCTGGGCGAGGGCATCCTCCGCAGCGCGCGGGATGGCGACGTGGGCGCCATCTTCGGCCTCGGCTTCCCGCCCTTCCTCGGTGGCCCCTTCCGCTACGCGGACAGCCTCGGCCCGGCCGAGCTGCTCCGTCGCCTGGAGCACTACCAGGACAAGTACGGAGAGCGCTTCACCCCCGCTCCCTCGCTGGTGGACATGGTGAAGGAGGGTAGGACCTTCTACCCCCGCTAGTCCGGGGGGGTGTGTTTTGACCCATGTCTCGGGGAGGAGGGGGCGCTCTGCTCAAGTGTCCACCTCCCCGGCACACGGCCCTGCGGTCGGTGCGCCTGCCAGCCGACAGAGGGGGAGCGTGGCTTCCGGGCGTGCTTCATCCTCCCTCCGGACATGCTACCGTCCCGTGAGGTTGCTCATGGGAATCGACGTGGGTGTCAGGAGCTTCATTCTACTCGTGGAAGAGCCCTCTGCCCGGGAGGTACGGCTGCGGCAGGTGCTGGAGGATGCGGGGTACACGGTGCGCTGTGTACCCGCCAGCTCGGAGTCCCTCCCCCTGTCGGACGAGGCCCAGTTGGTGGTGCTCGCGCTGGGTCCTCCCGGAGGGGCGGGGCGCGAGCTGCTGCCTCGCCTGGCGCAGCAGGAGGCCTCGGGGGAGGGGGCTCCGCTGCTGGTGATCGTCCCGGAGGAAGAGCCGGAGGTGATGCGGGCCGCGCTGCGCCTGGGGGTGGAGGCGATGTGCCAACCGGTGGACGAGCAGGAGCTGCTGGCACGGCTGGAGCGCTGTCTGCTCGTGCGCGAGCGCCGGCAGCAGATCGGTGCCCGGGTGGCCACCCTGGAGCGCCTCTCGATCACTGACGGGCTCACCCAGGTCCACAACCATCGCTACTTCCAGGAGCGGCTTCGTGAGGAGTTCCGGCGCGCCCAGCGCTATGACGATCCGCTCTCCCTCATCCTCCTGGATCTCGACCACTTCAAGGACTTCAACGACGAACACGGCCACCTGGTGGGAGATGCCGTCCTGCGAGACGTGGCCGCCGCCATCCAGCGCAGCGTGCGCGAGACGGACCTGCTCGCCCGCTATGGAGGCGAGGAGTTCGCGATCCTCCTGCCTCGCACCCCCCTGGCTGGCGCCCTCACGGTGGCCGAGCGCGTCTGGCGCGAGCTGAATGCATTGCGCTCCGGCCCCGACGGCTCCCTGCTGGTCACCGCCTCCCTCGGCGTCTCCGGCTTCCCCCATCACGCCATCAACAGCCCCGAGCAGCTCGTGCGTACCGCCGACCAGGCCCTCTACCGCGCCAAGGGCGAGGGCCGGAACCGCATCTGCCTCCAGGACTGGCCCCTGCTCGCCACCCCGGCGCGGTGAATCTTTTTCTCACCGTTCGAGTGGGTCAATATTGACCCGATTCTAGGGTTGGGGTAGAGGGCGACCCGGGGTGGGTGAAAGCCACCGGGTGTGGAAGCACCCGGTATCCATGGGCTTTGTGTTCTCGTAGGCATTGGTCGCAGTTTTGCAACTGGAAGGGTCTCGGACCCAGGACGAGGTATCCACTGGAACTGGCGCAGACACAGGGAGCAGTGCCTCGCGGGCGGCTGCTGCTGGTGGACGACGAGGAGTACATCCTGAAGTCCATCCGGCGCGTGCTGCGGCGAGGGGACTGGCAGATCGAGACAGCCTCGGACGCGGAGGAGGGCCTCAAGGCACTCGAGCGATTCACCCCCGAGGTGGTCATCTCCGACTTCCGGATGCCGGGGATGAACGGGGTGGAGTTCCTCAGTCGGGTGAAGCAGCAGGTGCCGCGGGCCCAGCGCATCATGCTCACCGGGCAGGCGGACCAGCAGGCCATCGAAGAGGCCATCAACCGCTCGGAGATCTTCCGCTTCATCTCCAAGCCGTGGAATGACAGCCACCTGGTGCTCACGGTGAAGAGCGCCTTCGAGCAGTACGCGCTGCACACGGAGAACGAGCGGCTGCTGCGGGTGACGCAGCAGCAGAACGAGGAGCTGCGGCGGCTCAACGCGGAGCTGGAGACGCGCGTGGCGCTGCGCACGCACCTGCTCAGCCAGGCCAAGCGCGAGTGGGAGTTGTCGTTCGACTCCATCGAGACGCCGATGGCGGTGGTGAGGGTCAAGGACTACGGGGTGCGCCGCGCCAACCGGGCCTATGCGTTGGTGGCGGGGGAGCGGCTGGTGGAGCCGCTGGGCGAGAGCGGTGAGCAGCGCTGCCACAAGCTGTTGTTCGATCGCGACGAGCCCTGCGAGGGCTGTCCGCTGTCCGAGGCCATACTGACGGCTCGGGGCGCTCGCGCCGAAATCCAGCAGAAGGGGCGTACCTACGCGGTGGCCGTCTACCCGCTCACGGGCGAGGGGCGCGCGGTGTGCTCCTACCGTGACATCTCCGACGAGCGTGAGATCACCCGCCGCTTCATCGAGACGGAGAAGATGGCGGCGGTGGGACAGCTCGCCGGGGGCGTGGCGCACGAGATCAACAACCCGCTCGGCGGCATCCTCGCCTTCGCGCAGTTGATGAAGCGCGACGAGGGGCGCACCGAGGGGGAGCTGGAGTACCTGGAGCTGATCGAGGAGAGCGCGCTGCGCTGCAAGCGGATCGTCGAGAGCCTGCTCAAGTTCAGCCGTCACAGCCGGACGGAGGATCGGCGGCCCTTCTCGCTCAACAAGTGCGTGGAGGACGCGGTGGTGCTCTTCGGGGCGCAGCTCAAGTCCTACTCCAAGGTGCAGATGGAGGTGAAGCTGGCGGCCGAGCTGCCGGATCTGTTCGGAGATCCGGCGCAGCTCTCGCAGGTGCTGCTCAACCTCCTGCAGAACGGGCTGCATGCGCTGCCGAACTCGGGGGGCCGGTTGACGGTAGAGACGGGGCGAGAGGGGGAGCGCTGCTTCTTCCGGGTGGGTGACACGGGCAGCGGCATCGACGATCGCTACCTGACGCGCATCTTCGAGCCTTCCTTCACCACCAAGCCTCCCGGCCAGGGGACGGGCCTGGGGCTGGCCATCGCCTACCGCATCGTCCAGGACCACGGAGGAGTCTTCAAGGTGGACTCCCGAGAGGGCGAGGGCTCGCGATTCACCGTCTACATCCCCATCCCCCTGCAGCTCGAGAGGTTGCCGTGAACCCGTTGTCGTCCACCCAGCGCGCGAAGATCCTCGTCGTGGATGACGACCCCATCGTCCTCAAGGCGGTGACGTCCATCCTCAAGAGGGAAGGCTACCAGGTCGTCTCCATCGATGACGCGGTGGAGGGGCTGACGGCGGCGAAGGATCCCTCCATCGACGTGGCGGTGCTGGACATCAAGATGCCCAACCTGTCCGGGATGGATCTGCTGCGCGGCATCAAGGTGGCGCGGCCGGAGGTGGAGGTCATCATGATGACGGCCTTCGCCACCGTGGAGACGGCGGTGGAGGCGGTGAAGGCGGGGGCGTACGACTACCTCACCAAGCCCTTCGAGAACATCGACGAGGTGAGCCTCACGGTGGCCAAGGCCGCCGAGCGCAAGGCGCTGAGGGATCGGGCGCGGGCGCTGGAGGAGGCGCTCTCCGCGCGCAACCAGTTCGAGGAGTTGATCGGCCAGTCGCCGCAGATGCGGGCCGTCTTCAAGCTGGTGGAGACGGTGAGCCACTCCTCGGCCACGGTGCTGGTGCAGGGCGAGAGCGGCACGGGCAAGGAGCTGGTGGCGCGGGCCATCCACTACCGCAGCGCGCGCAAGGACAAGCCCTTCGTGGCGGTGAACTGCTCGGCGCTCTCGGACACGCTGCTGGAGAGCGAGCTGTTCGGCCACGTGAAGGGCAGCTTCACCGGGGCCACCACCAACAAGAAGGGCCTCTTCGAGGCGGCCGACGGCGGCACCATCTTCCTCGATGAGATCGGCGACGTGCCCCCCGCCACCCAGGTGCGCCTCCTGCGCGTGCTGCAGGAGGGCGAGGTGAAGCGCGTGGGGGCCAACGAGCCGGTGAAGGTGGACGTGCGCGTCATCACCGCCACCCACGTGGACCTGACGCGGGCCAAGGAGCAGGGCCGCTTCCGCGAGGATCTCTTCTACCGGCTCAACGTGATTACGATCGACCTGCCTCCGCTGCGGGACAGGCCGGAGGACGTGCCGCTGCTGGCGCACCACTTCCTCAAGGTGTACGCGGCCAAGGTGGGGCGCAAGGTGACGGGCTTCACGCCGCGCGCCATGGAGGCGCTCACCTGCAACCGGTGGACGGGCAACGTGCGCGAGCTGGAGAACATCATCGAGCGCGCGGTGGTGCTCACCTCCAAGGAGGTGTTGGACCTGGATGATCTGCCGCCGGGCTTCCAGGACGCACCGCAGGCGGGGGCCCAGGTCGAGGTGTTCAGCCTGGCGCACCTGCCCTACGCCCAGGCCAAGCGCCTGGCCATGCGCGCCTTCGAGCGCCGCTACCTCACCGCGCTGCTGGAGAAGCACAACCAGAACGTCTCGAGCGCGGCGCGCGCCGCGGGCGTGGATCGCTCCAACTTCCGTCGCCTGCTCAAGCAGTACGAGGTGGCGGGCCGGAGCATGAAGCGCGGCGACAAGGACGACGACGCGCTGGACGTGGCCTCCTGAGGGAGGCTCAGCCCTCCTCGCCCGGCTCGCGGGTCCGGCCCTCGAGCTGGCGTTGGATCGCCTCGTAGCGCTCTGCCAGCTCCCCCTCGAAGCCGTTGCGGGAGGGCTGGTAGAAGCGCTGTCGGCGCAGGGCGTCGGGCAGGTAGTCCTCGGGGACGTAGTTGCCCTCGAAGTTGTGCGGGTACTTGTAGCCGGCGCCGTAGCCCAGGTTCTTCATCAGCCGGGTGGGGGCGTTGCGCAGGTGCATGGGCACTGGCAGCGGGCCCCCCTCCTGTACCGCCGCGCGCGCCGCCGCGTACGCCGTCAGCACCGCGTTGGACTTGGGTGCCAGCGCCAGGTACGTCACCGCCTGGGTGAGGGGCAGGGTGCCCTCGGGCAGGCCCATCAGCTCGAAGGCGCGCAGCGCGTCCACCGCCACCCCCAGCGCCCGCGGGTCCGCGTTGCCGATGTCCTCCGAGGCGAAGATCACCATGCGCCGGAAGATGAAGATGGGGTCCTCCCCGGACTCCAGCATCCGCGTCATCCAGTAGAGCGCGGCGTCCACGTCAGAGCCGCGCATGGATTTGATGAAGGCGCTGATGACGTTGTAGTGCTCCTCGCCGCCCTTGTCGTAGAGGAGCGTCTTCTGCTGCAGGGCCTCCTCGGCGATGGCCTTGTCCACGCGCTCGCCCCCGTGCGCGGCGGCGGCCTCCAGCGCGGTGAGGGCCTTGCGCGCATCGCCCCCCGAGGCGAGGACGATGAAGGTGAGGGCTTCTTCGTCCACCTGGACCTTGCCGCCCAGCCCCCGCGGCGACGCCACGGCCCGGCGCAGCAGCGCCACCAGCTCCTCCTCCTCCAGGCCGCGCAGGGTGAGGACGCGGGCGCGTGAGAGGAGGGCGGCATTCACCTCGAAGGAGGGGTTCTCCGTGGTGGCGCCGATGAGGGTGACGGTGCCCTTCTCCACGTGGGGCAGCAGCGCGTCCTGCTGGGCCTTGTTGAAGCGGTGGATCTCATCGATGAAGAGCAGGGTGCGCTGGCGGTTCAGCCTCCAGCGCTCCTGGGCACGGGCCACCGTCTCCCGGATGTCCTTCACCCCGGAGAGGACGGCGGAGAGGGACTCGAAGGCGGACCCCGTGGAGCGGGCGATGAG
>QKJM01000735.1 GCA_003249315.1 Archangium sp. | reverse complement strand
CGATGACAACGGCAGTTGGACGAGCGGACGTATTCCCATCGACATCTCTGCCGCGTCCACGACCAGTGAGGTGGCCACGGTGACCGCGGCGGCCATCAACAATGTGGGGGCTGGGTTGGAGATCACCGCGACGTCCTCGGGGGATGTCGTGTTCCTCACCCACGACCGGCCGGGGGCGTTCGGCAACCAGGCCATGACGAGTACGAACAGGTTGTCCCTCTCGGGCATGTCCGGCGGGTCTGGCTACGACTGCGCGCAGGGCGTCGCGTGTACGCAGGACGCGGACTGCTCATACGTCGACGGTCTGGTGTGCGACATCCCCACCGGTGAGAGCGTGGGCACCTGCCAGCTCCCGGTGCCTCCGTAGTCACCCGTCACGCTGGTGCGCGGGAGGCTCCCGGTGCTCGGGAGCCTCCTCGTCACCTCACTCCCTCACCACTCGTGACACCTTGGCGGTGGGGCGGGGGAGCTGCTCGACGAGCTCGAGCTGGATGGGCAGACCGGTCGAGGCCTCCAGCTTCTTCCCCAGTGTCCGGGCCAGCTCCGCCGTGGGCCGCACGCCGCGCGCCGGCTCGCAGCGCACCTTCAACGGCGCGCTGGGGGAGGAGGGCATGACGAACTGGAACCAGTTGCCCGTCTCCGGCATGCGCATGAGGAACTCCTCCACGAAGAGGGGCGAGAACGCCTTGCCCTGAATCAGGAGCTGATCTCCCGCCCGGCCCCGCATGTGGAAGCGGGTGAGGCCCACGCCGCAACGGCATGGCTCGGTCTCCAGCACGCCCAGATCCCCCGTGCGGAAGCGGATGACCGGGCTGTCGTAGCGCAGGAGCGCCGTGACGACGATCTCCCCCACCTCTCCCGGCATCATCGGCTGTCCGGTCCGCGGATCGACGATCTCCATGTACGCGTGCGCCTGGGCCAGGTGGTACCCGTTGTGCGCGTCGCACTCCATGCCCAGCGCGCCGCACTCGAGTGAGCCGTAGAAGAAGTTGGCCGTGGTGCCCCAGATCCTCTCCACCCGCTGGCGGAAGGCGGGCGAGCACCCCTCGCCGGTCAGCCACATCTTCTTCAGCTTCAGGTCGGTGAGCGCGAAGCCCTGCCGCTCCGCCTCCTCCGCCAGGATGATGGCCCAGGAGGGGCTGGTGACGACCACGTTGGGCCGGAGATCCTTCACCAGCTTGATGCTCTTGGTGGGGGTGGAGTACGCCCCGCCCTTGCCCGCGGGAATCACCGTGGCCTGACTTCCCTCCATGATGGTCTTGTGGAAGGCGAGGCCCGCGGTGCTCATCTCGTACGGCAGCGCGTTGAGGCACACGTCGCCGCGCTCCACCGGGAAGAGCTGCTGGTAGCGCGGGGTCAGGTCGTTGAGCAGGTAGTCGTTCCACGTGTACGTCATGTAGATTTCATCGCCCCCGGTGGTGCCGGTGGACACCTGGATGAGGACGACGTCCTTCCTGTCACATGCGAGCAGGAGCCACGGTTTGCCGCGCAGCTCGTCCTTGGTGAGGAAGGGCAGCCTGCGGATGTCGGAGGCCTCCCGGATGTCGTCGGGGGTGACTCCGGCGCGCTCCATCTTCTCTCGATAGAAGTCATTTCGCTCGTACGCGCGCCGGAGGACGGCCTTGAGCGAGTCGACATGGTAGCTGGCCAGCTCGTTCGCCGGCATGCTGTCCGCCAGCCCCGAGGTGGAGAAGTAGCGGGCGATGACGGGAGGGGTCTGCAGGGTCTGCAACTTCTTCTCGATGAGGGTGCTCATGGGCTTGGCGCCTCCTGGCTGACTGCTCGTCAGCGCGAGGTGGGTTTTGTGCGCGCCAAGCTGCACATGCCCCAGGGGCTCCCGCCATGACCCCTTCGGGCGTGAGGCTGCTCAGTAGTTGGAGACCGCAAGGCCTCGGCGTTCGTCATCCAACGCTCGCGACGCCGATCCGCCGCGCGCTCCCGGCGCTCCCGGGGCCCGGCAAATATATGGATTGACTCTCACCTGTTGGAACTTACTTTTCTTGGAATCAGGAATATTCATCGGGAGAGCCACCCAGATGCTCGAGAGCCTGGTCATCCAGCCGTTCTCCCTGCACTACGACTGTAATGATTATCACATCTTCCTCTTCATCGAAGGACACCCCGAGTACGAGTCGGTGGAGGCGATGATCCAGGAGCGAGGAGCGGGCAGGGTCTTCGTCAGGGCGATCATCACCGGCCATGACAAGCGTCAGGTCGACTACCTCAATGAGCCGCGGGTGGTCGCGCTCTACAAGAGTCTGGGCCGGAAGCGCGAGGTCCACTACGCGCCCATGCAGTACGCGCGCGAGGAGGTGGAGGGGTGCGCGAACATCCGGCTCCGGTTCAACTCCTCGCGGGGCGAGGCGTTCGTCCTGGAGTGCAGGAGCGAGGAGAAGGCGTCAGGGGCGCATGGTCATCTGGTGAATCCACTCGGCCACTCGGGGAGCATCTCCCTGCCGGTGATGTACCCGGAGCGGAGCGCCAACTGCGGACCGGAGAGCCACGTCTCCATTGGCGGGAAGCGCTTCGGGGGCACGCCGGACGAGACGCCCCGGCTCTGCGAGGGATTGAGGGGATTCTACTCGGAGAACTTCCGGATCGGCGTCTTCAGCGCGGGGAGCGAACGGCTCCAGGTGCGTCAGGCGCCGGGGAGCCCGAGGCTGGGGGAGAGGTGGGTGTATGAGTCCACCACGCGGACGCGCAGCTACGAAATCGTGGAGGCCCGGGGCGATCGGATATGGGTTCAGGGGGGGAACGAGAGGCTTCTCGCGGAGTGGACGGAAGGGGGGCTCGCGCTGCGGAGTGTGTCCCTCCTCGCTGCGTCGCGGGAGCGCGGCGAGTCCGACTTCTCCCTCTTCTTCGAGCCCGGGTTGCCCATCTCTTCCACCGAGGATGGCCGCCGGGTCCGCTCGGAGTCTGACTTCAGCATCTCCATCGATGAAAACGCCGCGCTCATCACCGGCAGGGCCAGGAGCGAGCGGGATGGGAGCGTCGTCGATCTGCTGCTCAGCCCCGCGCGGCCGGGGTGGGCCCGGAAGGTGGCCACGGCCGTTCGGCGGGAGGGGAGGACGCTCCTCGTGCGGACGGAAGTGGCGGCGTGAGGCCTCCTCCATCCCACGAGGAGCGGCGGGCTCAGGCTCCCTGGGAGAAGAGCTGCTCGTACGTCTCGGGCTTGAAGCCGACGACGACCTCGTCGCCTCGGATGAGCACCGGTCGCTTGACGAGCTTGCCATCGGCGGCGAGCCACTCGACCAGCTCCGCGTCGCTGGCGGCATCCACTCGGGCCTTGCCGAGCGCCCGATAGCTCTGACCGCTGGTGTTGAGCCACTTGCGCACGGACACGCCGCTGCGCGGTATCCACCGGCGGAGTTCGGCCACCGTGGGCGGCTCGTCGACGATGGGGCGCAGGCGGTATTTCACCCCTTGTTGCTCCAACCACTGGAGCGCCTTCTTGCAGGTTCCACAACCGGAGTACGAGAGCACCAGGACGTCATTCTTCATGGCGCTGCTTCTATCACCGTGGCCGCGGCAGGACAGCGGCGAACGCACCGCCTCCTTCTGAGCAGAGCCAAGCACGGAGAGACCATGGCGCGAGCGCGCGCCATCACCAGATTGGCGGGCGTGCCTCACCGCACTCCCGTTCGGGAGTGGAGACACAGGGCTCCCGAGCGGTGGAACGTCGGCGGGGATGAGAGATGCGGTCGGTGAGGCATGGCAAGGAACGAGGGTCGGGCAGAGGAGGCGGTGACCATGATCATTGATGCACACGCGCACGTATCTCCCACGGACTATGGCTCCGTGGAGGCCTATCTGGAGATGCTGAGGAAGGGAGGCATCCAGCGGGGTGTCGTCAGCCCCGGAGGCATGCTGGACGTGCGGCGGATGGGGGACTTCGTGCTCGGCAAGGAGCGGCCGAACCCGGTCCCCCGGAACGACTACGTGGGCGAGTCCGTGGAGTCCAACCCGGTGCTGCTCGGGTTCGCCTGCATGAACCCGAAGGCGCCAGATGCGCTCGAGGAGCTGGAGCGCTACCTGGACCAGGGCTTCCGAGGGATGATGGTGTCGCCGATCGTCCATGGGTTCTCCTTCACCGACGGGTCGCTCGACGAACTGGTGAGCCTCTGCGGTGAGCGCCAGGTGCCCGTCGTCTCACACATCGCCTTCCGGCCAGGGACGAACACCGTCGACTTCGCCGCGCTCGCCAGGCGCTTCCCCCGGACGAACTTCATCCTGGAGCACATGGGGGCTCCGCCAGCGGACCAGGAGGCCACGACCGCGGCGGCCGAGCTGGACAACTTCTTCCTGGAGACGTCGCTCGGCAGCTTCCTGCACATCGCCGAGACGGTGAAGCGGGTGGGGGCCAGCAAGGTCCTCTTCGGCTCCGAGTACCCCCTCTCCCATCCAGCCATGGAATTGCAGAAAGTCTTGCTGCTGCCTATCTCGGAAGGGGAGCGGGAGCGGATTCTGGGAGGCAACATCCGAGAGCTGCTCCATCTGAGCTGAAGCCTGACAAGTGGAACGCTAGGGGGAGACAATGGCTGCGTCGGATCGGCTGGATGCCATCAATCGGGTAGTGCGCCATGCGCGCAACGCGCCCTTCTACCGGGAGCGGCTGCCTGGCACGGCGCTGCGCTCCTGGGAGGAGTTCGAGCGGCTGCCCTTCACCACCAAGGAGGATCTGCGTCGGCACTCTCCGAATGGGCTGGTCTGCGTGCCGGGCGGCGAGCTGTTGCAGTACCACGAGTCCTCCGCCACGACGGGCACGCCCGTGTCCATCTGGTACAGCGGAGGCGACCTGGAGGAGGTTCGGGAGAACTTCTCCAGGTGGGGCGTGGGATTCACCCCCTCGGACAGGGTCCTGGTGCGCTTCCCGTACGCGCTCTCCACCATCGGGCACTTCGTCCAGGCGGCCGCCCAGCACGGGCGTGCGTGCGTGATCGCCGCCGACGCGCGGAGCTCCATCACTCCCATTTCGCGGGTGCTGGAGTTGATGCGCAAGCTGGACGTGACCGTCCTGGCCACCATGTCCCTGATGGCGGTGATGCTGGCCGAGGCGGCGGAGATGGCGGGTCTGGAGCCGCGCCGCGACTTCCCGGCCCTGCGCGCCATCTGTTGCGCGGGCGAGCCTCTCACGCCCTACCGGCGCCAGCTCCTGCGAGAACTCTGGGGCGTCCCAGTGTTCGACAACTACGGGATGACCGAGACGGGGCCCCAGGCCATGGACTGCTCCCGCAACGTGCTCCACCCCTGGCAGGAGCACTTCCACCTGGAGGTGTTCGACTCGCGGCTGGAAAAGGAGGTGGCGTCGGGGGAGACGGGGCTCCTGGTCGTCACCTCCCTCACCCGGAGGGCCACGCCCATGGTGCGCTACCTGACCGGTGACAGGGTCCGGCGCCTGGAGCAGCCCTGCGAGTGCGGCGAGCGGATCAGCCTGCACATCTGTGGTCGCCAGGAGGAACTCGTCCAGGTCCGCGGCCGCTCGTTCGACATGTGGGCGCTGGAGGAGATCGTCTCCAGATTGCCGAGCCGGCGGTTCTGGCAGGTCGTGCCGGAGCCGGATGGGCTCCGCTTTGTAATCGAGAAAGAAAAGGAAGACTCCCGAATCCAGCCGGGGTTGTTGGAGAAGCTGGAGGAAATCCATGGCGTCCGGTTGAAGGTGGACCTGGTGCCCAAGGGCACTCTCTACGACAGACAGGAGCCGATCTCCTTCGGGATGAAGGGAAAGCCTGTCTACATCCGTGGAAACGAAGCCTGAAGCAATAGCCTGTGCGCGCTCTCTGAATTGGAAGGCATCCCGGCGCGTACGGTTCATCTCACAGGGATGCGTGAAGAGCGAGGATGAGTGGACATGACCAGCTCCATCAGCAGCAACGTCATCACGGACGTGGTCTCCATGGAGAAACGCGAGCGTATCCGGCTCGAGCGCGTCGAGGGAGGGCGCAATCGCATCGAGGAGGTGAACTCGCTCGTCGTGTGGTTCGATACGGCTGACCTGGCCACGCCGGGCGACTGCGACGGGATGATGGCTCGCATCGTCAACCTCGCCTACACGGGCGTGGTGCTGTACCCGAACAACCTGGACGCGCTGCTGCCTGGCCTCCCCGCGCGCATGCTCAAGATCTTCCACTCGGAGCGGGAGGAGGAGCTGGAGCGGCTCCTGGCGCTGAAGCAGGGAGGGAAGGAGCTCGTGGTGGCCAGCCCGAGGGAGTCGGTGCTGAGCAAGGCGAGGGAGCTGGGCTTCAGGACGTGCTTCCGGGCGTACGTGGACGACGGCGACAGCCTCCACGCCTCCATCCAGAATGGCTACGGCCATGACTTCCTGATGGTGCGCTTCAGGGATCCGACCAACATCCCGCTGGAGCTGGTCATCGCCTCGCTGCAGGCCACCAACACGGTGCTCATCAAGGAGATCAGCACGCCGACGGACGTGGATGACGCCATCGTCACCCTGGGGGTGATGGAGGTGGGCGCGGACGGGGTGATGTTCTCGCCGCGCTCGCACGGGGTGCTCAGCGAGTTCGTGTCACGGCTGGGCCGCCTGGAGCGCACGGCGGTGAAGCTGGAGGTGGCCACGGTGGTGAGGAGCGTGCCCATCGGCATGGGCTACCGGAGCTGCATCGACACCTCCACGCTCTTCTCGCCCACAGAGGGCATCATCGTGGGTTCCACCTCGCAGGGCGGCATCCTCTGCTGCCCGGAGGTCTTCTTCCTGCCCTACATGGAGCTGCGGCCCTTCCGGGTGAACGCCGGCGCGGTACACAGCTACGTGTACAACTTCGGCAACCGCACGGACTACATGAGCGAGCTGCGGGCGGGTTCTCCGGTGATGATCGTCGATCGGACGGGGGCCACCCGCCGGGCGGCCGTGGGACGGATGAAGACGGAGGTGCGTCCGCTGCGCCTCATCGAGTCCCGGTTCGACAGCGGCGAGGTCATCAACGTCATCATGCAGGACGACTGGCACGTGCGGATCTTCTCCGACGACGCCAAGCCGCTGAACATCACCGAGCTGAAGCCGGGTGACAAGGTGCTCGGCCACGTGGCGCAGCCAGGGCGGCACGTGGGCATCAAGGTGGATGAGCACATCATCGAGTCCTGAGGCGCGGAGCCTCGCGGAGCCCGGAGAGGTCGTCCGGGCTCCCGGCTCCTCGAGCCCGACAAGGGAAGTGAAGAGAGGGGGTTTCGACATGAGTGGCGTGGCAAAGAGGATTCGCTGGTCCCGTTTCCTGGGTCGGCGCTCTGGCAGGGGCATCATCGTTCCCATCGACCATGGGCTCACCATCGGGCCGGTGGAGGGACTGCACAGCCTGTCTCAGGTGAGGGGGTGGATCGGCCACCCAGGCATCACCGGAATCATTGCCCACAAGGGGATGGTGGAGCGGCTGGGACGCGAGGGGCTGTTGAGGGGCCTGGGCGTGATGGTCCACCTCAACGGAATGATGTCGCTGGCCCAGGCGCCGGACACCAAGGAGCGGCTGACCTCGGTGGAGGCGGCGCTGCGGCTGGGGGCGGACGCGGTCTCCCTCCAGCTCAACTTCGACGGGACGAACGACGCGCACAACCTGAGGATGCTCGGCGAGGTGGTGGACGAGGCCCAGCGCTACAACCTGCCCGTGTTGACCATGTTGTACGACAAGATGCAGTGCGCGGACGAGGAGCAGGGTCTCGGCCGGCAGAAGCACCTGATGAGGGCCTGCGCGGAGCTGGGAACGGATGCCCTCAAGCTGTCGGCGCCCGAGAACGTGGCGCGTGTGCCGGAGTTGATGGAGAGCGTGCTGGAACACACGGCCGTCTTCTTCGCGGGCGGGGCGCTGCGCTCGGAGGAGGAGATCCTCCGGTTGGCGGAGGTGGTGGTGGAGAGTGGGGCGACCGGGCTGTGCGTGGGGCGCAACGTCTTCCAGCGTGCCTCCGTGGCCAGCGCCCTCACCCGGCTGCAGGGCGTCATCCACGAGGAGCCCGAGCGGGAGCGGGTGCCCGCGTTTCCGATCCGTCCGGCGAGCGTTTCTGGCGGCGCCCACGAGGCGTGGCCGCAGGCGGCCGAGGAGGCGGTCGAATGAAGACGGTGTGGTTCGATGCGCAGTCCAAGGAGACGGTCTCCCGGGACCGGCGTCGCCCGCTGGTGGTGAAGAAGTTCGGAGGTACCTCGGTGGGGAACGTCGAGCGCATCCGCCACGTCGCGCGGCTGGCGCTCGAGAGCCACCGGGCGGGCCAGGACGTGGTGGTGGTGGTCAGCGCCATGAGCGGGGAGACGGACAGGCTGCTCAAACTGGCACGCGAGGTGATGCCCATCCCGGACGGCCGAGAGTTGGACGTGATGGCGTCCACGGGCGAGCAGGTGTCGGTGGCGCTGACCTCCATGGCGATCAAGTCCCTGGGGGGGAAGGCGTGCTCGTTGTTGGGGTACCAGGTCCCGATGATCACCGACAGCGCCTTCACCCGTGCCCGCATCCAGTGGGTGGAGCCGCGGCCCATCCGCAAGCTGCTCGCGCAGGGGTGCATCGTGGTGGTGGCTGGCTTCCAGGGGGTGGATCCACAATCCAACATCACGACCCTGGGACGAGGCGGCTCGGACACCTCGGCGGTGGCGCTGGCGGCGGCGTTGGGGGCGGATGTCTGTGAAATCTACACGGACGTGGACGGCGTCTACACGGCCGATCCCCGCATCTGTCCCGCCAGCCGGAAGCTGGAGGTGGTGTCCTACGAGGAGATGCTGGAGCTGGCCTCTCATGGGGCCAAGGTGTTGCAGGTTCGTAGCGTGGAGGTGGCCATGAAGTACGAGGTACCCGTGCACGTGCGCAGCACGTTCTCGGATGAGGATGGGACGTGGGTGGTGCCGAAGGAACGCCTCTTCGAAGCCCGGGTGCTCACCGGCCTGGCCTGTGAGAAGGGACAGGTGCGCCTGGAGTGCCTGGGCCTGGAGGATCGCCAGGAGCTGGTGGTGGAGTTGATGGGGTTGCTCGCCAGGCTCAACATGAGCGTGGACATGCTCAGTCACTCCTGCAGGCCCGAGGAGCGGACGCGGGCGGACATCGCCTTCACGCTCCCGGAGGCGGACCTCGAGCGCGCGCGGGAGTACCTGGAGGAACTGCTGGGGGTTCCGGGCTCCAGCGAGCTGCGGGTGTCGGGCCGCCTGGCGAAGGTGTCGATGGTGGGCATCGGCATCCGCTCGGATCCGAGCATCTCCGCCCGCCTGTGCCGTGGCCTGTCCCAGCATGGCATCTCCGTGTCCGGTCTGATGGTGAACGAGCTGCGGATCAGCTTCCTGGTGGAGGAGTCGTTGGCGGAGCAGGCCATCCGCATCCTCCACGAGGTCTTCGAGCTCGGCGCACAGCCTCTGGCCGCGGAGCCCGTTGTTTCCTCCCAGTCCTGAAGCAGGGAGCACGGCCCCGGTCGCCTCTTCCGGAGACCGGGGCCGCGCTCGTTCTCAGCGGCGGGAGCTGGCGTTCTGATCGTCGTGGCCGTGCCCCTCGTCACCCGGAATGACGATCTCCACCTGCTGCATCATTCCCAGATCCTCGTGGTCCAGGATGTGGCAATGCATCACGAACCGGCCGATGTAGCGCTCGTAGCGGGTGCGGATCCGTATCTCCTTGCCAGGAGGGATGAAGAGGGTGTCCTTCCAGACGACTTTTCCATCGTCGGTCATGATCTGAAAGGGATTGACGTGGATGTGGAAGGGATGGCCCAGCTCGCGGCCGGAGGAGAGGACCCACTGGTCCGCCTTGCCCAGCTCGACTTGGAGGGGAGGGGCGCTCGGGTCGAAGAGATTGCCGTTGAGGAGGAACCGGGGCGGGGTCGGCGGCGTCACGTTGAAGTCCACCGAGAAGCGGGCCTCCTGCTCCGGCCTGCCGGCGACCTCGTGGTCCATGATGGGCTGGAGGGGGGCCAGCGGGGCCAGCTCCTCCGCGGTGGGCAGCTCCATGTTGACGCGCCGCCCCGCCACGATGAGCCGGGCGAGCACCCGGCGCGGATCTCCCTCCTCGTACTCCTCGTCCACCAGCAGGTATCTGTCCGGCCTGTCTCCGACACGGATCATCACGTCCGCCCGGTAGCCGGGGTGCAGCTCCACCTCCTGGACCGGCTCGACGCGGCCGGTGGTGATGCCGTCCAGGGCGATCAGATGCTGCTCCACCACGGCCAGCGGCTGTTGCTCGCGCACCAGCTTGGGGCGGATGGGTTGGGAGGTGCCGGCATGGATGAAGCGCCAGCGCTGCACCTCGCCGGGCCTGAGGTGGAGCGTGGGCTCGACCTCGCCGTTGATGGTGGTCCTCTTCCCAAGCTGACGCCACCGGTTCAGGGCGCCGAAGGAGGCCACGAAGTCCTCCACCATGTTGGCCCGCTGGCCGGGCTGATAGGGATTTTCGACCTCGGTATAGGCAAGCTGCTGGAAGACGAAGATCTGCTCCCGGGCCGCCGCGATGGAGGGCACCTCGTCGATGTCGCCGCGGATGATGAGCGCACCGGCCATGCCGCTGGCGATCTGCATGGCGACCGAGCCGTGCTTGTGCGGGTGGTACCAGAAGGTGCCCGCGTAGTGATCCCGGGGAATCTTGACCTCGTATTCGAACTTCCGCCCGGGAGGGAGGCTGATCAGCACGTTGTCCGAGTTCCCCGAGGGAGAGACGTGCAGGCCGTGGGTGTGCAGGTTGGTGGTGTTGTAGTCGTGAGGAAGGTTGGTTCCTCCGGGCCGGGGTGGGCGTGGCTCGCGCGCGGGGAGCTGGTTGTCGACCAGGATGTGCAGGGTGTCTCCGGGCCGGGCCTCGAGAGTGGGACCGACGAGTCGCCCGTTGTAGCCACGCAGGAGGACGGTGTCCCACTCGGTACACCGGCCCGAATCGGTGGTGCGGCAGATGCGCTGTGGGGCATAGCGGACCACGAGTTCCCGATGGATGTCCCTCGGTTGCTGCCAGGGCCAGGGCCAGGGCCTGTTCGAAGGGCGCTCGTAGGGAGGCCAGGACTGGGCCTCCGCCGCCATGCCAGTCGTCAGCGATGCAATCAATAGCAGGACCTGGAGTCCCGCCCGGCGCCAGGGAATGTGACGCATCCCATGCACCTCCTCGCGGGCATGGCCCCCTCCCTGTCTCCCATGACACATGTTCATCTCCATGTTCCACTCTCTTCAGGGGTTTCTGGTACACCGGTGGAGCGGGCAATCTAGAGACGGCCGACTCCGACGCAGCGGGGCGAGGAGTGGGGCGTGTGGAGAGCTTTGGCTATCCGACTGCTGGGAGAGTGTGAGGGATTGGGGCGGACAGGCCTTTCGCTCGCCAGGGAGGGCCGGGCTGCCATCCGTGCCATCTCCCGGCTGCCTGCTCCTTGCTGCGCGTCCGCCGGGGGACATGCTAGGAAGGCAGACGCCATGTTCCCTCCGGCCCGCTCGTCCACGCGCCCCGTCGAGGAGTCCGCGGATCTCCTCATCCGCTCGGTGCTGCCGGAGGAGTTGCTGGCCGCGCTGGAGAGCGAGCGCGCCCTGTACCGATGGGTGCCGCTCAAGGGGGCCGAGGACGTGCGGCTCGAGGACGAGGCGCTGCTGGGTCTCACGCCCCTGCCGGCGGCGGAGCCCGGGTGGAGCGGCGGCCAGCTCATCGGTTTCCTCCCGGAGGAGAAGCGCTGGGCGGGGGAGGTCGTCCACGTGGAGCCCACCACGGGGCGCGTCTTCGTCGCCTCGCGCTCGCTGGGCTCCATCCCTCCGGCCGTCCTCGCCGCCGAGCGCTGGGCCTACCAGCCCTATGACTTCTCCGAGGCCCTGCTCGCGGCCTCGCGGGCCTATGCGTCACGGGGGCCTCGTCTGCGCGAGGCGCTCTCTCGCGTGCGCGGGGAGATTCCCGAGGAGGGCGCCGGTGTCCCCGCCGGCCCCGAGCAGCTCTGGGAGCGGCCCTGGGCCCTCCTCTGGGGACCGCCGGGCACGGGGAAGACGGAGACGACGGCGCGGCTGCTCGCGGAGGCCATCCGCAGGGAGCCGCGCGCGCGCATCCTGGCGGTGGCGCCCACCAACCGCGCCGCGGACACGCTCTGTCTGCGCGTGGCGCGCCTGCTGTCACAGGCCGGGGCCCTCTACGCGCCGGACACCACCTGTCGCCTCTTCCGCGGCGGCGTGGGCGTGGGGACGGAGCTGACGCGTGCCTTCCCCGCCGTGCTGCACGACGCGCGCTACCCGAAGCACGCGGCGCGGGTGGAGCACCTGGAGGAGCGCCTGCGCGGCGCCTACCGGGAGCACGAGCCCGCCTCTCGGCTGGCCACGCGGAAGGTGGAGCTGCGCAAGGCGCGCGAGGGCCTCACCGACGAGACGCTCTTCGTCGCCCGAGAGGGCCACGCCACGTTGATGGTGCTCACCGTTCACCGCGCGCTGCGGCTGGTGTCCGAGCTGCAGGGGGCGGAGTGCTTCGACCGGCTGGTGGTGGACGAGGCGGGCATGGTGTCTCGCGCCGCGGCGGGGCTGCTGGCTCCGCTGGCGCGCCGGGTGCTCCTGGCGGGAGACCCCAAGCAGATAGGGCCGGTGAGCCGCGCGCTGGAGGGGGCGGAGCGGCCGGTGCGGACGTGGATGCGCAGCTCGCCGCTGTCGCACCTGGAGGACGCGCGGGCGGCGGCGGAGTCCTCGCACGTGCTGCTGCTGCGCGCGCAGCACCGCATGCACCCGCGGGTGTCCTCGGTGGTGAGCCGCTTCTGCTACGCGGGGATGTTGGAGGACGGCGAGGGCCCGCGTACACGGCCTCCGAAGGAGGTGGAGGCGTACCCGGCCTCGCGCGCCTGCTGGGTGGTGCTGGACGAGGCCACTCGGGACGCGCGTCGCGTGTGCCACGAGCGGGGCGAGTCGGGCCATGGCTACCGCCGCCCCTTCTCCGCGGAGGTGGCGGTGGCGCTCGCCGGGCCGGCGCTGCGCGCGGGCCTCAAGGTGCTGGTGGTGACGCCCTACCGCGCGCAGGCGGCCCTCCTGCGCGTCCTGGCCCTGGAGAAGGGGTGGAGCGAGTCGCGCTTCCAGGCCTCCACCATCCACCGGCAGCAGGGCACCGAGTACGACGTCGTCCTCGTGGACACGGTGGCCGCCGGGCGCCCCTTCGCCCCCAGCGAGCTCGTCCCCATGTTGAACGTGGCGGCCAGCCGTGCCCGCGAGTACCTCTTCGTCCTTGCCTCGCGCGCCGAGTCCGAGGCCGCCATCCCCTCGCAGCTCCTGGAGCTGCTCTCCCCCGTGGCACTGCGCCTGGAGCCCCGGCTGGTGCTGCAGCCGCTGTTGATGATGCCGGACGTGCGCCCGCGTCCCTCGCGGCGGCCCGAGGCGCTGGGGCAGGAGATGGAGGCGCTGCGGGGCATGGGGCCGCTCTTCACCCAGGAGCAGGTGAGCCTCTTCTCGCGGCGCTTCGACGAGGGGCACCACCTGGTGCGCGGGGTGGCCGGCAGCGGCAAGACGTACGTGCTGGCCCACTGGGTGGCGCGCTACCTGGCCGAGCACTCCGAGGCGCGGGTGCTGGTGTCCTTCTTCAACAAGGCCCTGGCGCCGCTGCTCTCGCGCCTGCTGACGGGGGCTCTGAGCGAGCGGTACGGGCGGCGGGCGGCGCTGCTGGTCCAGCGGGTGACGCTGTCGCACGCGGCGGCCACGCGCCACTACGCTCCGGAGAGCTTCGACGCCGTCTTCGTGGACGAGGCGCAGGACCTGGGCGCGGACATGCTCGCCCACCTCTACGGGCTGGCCCGTGCCCTGTCTCGCGAGGACGGCCGGCCCCTCAAGGCCTTCCTCCTCTTCGCGGACGACTCGCAGAACGTGTACGGGCACGGCGCAGTGGAGGCCCTGCGCCAGGAGCTGCCGGACGGGCTGGACTTCACCGGCCGCGTGCGTGTGTTGCGCGAGGCCTTCCGCTCCACCCGCCAGGTGTTGGAGCTGGCCTTCAACGTGGTGTTGGATCCACTGGGGCTGCACCCGGTGCCCAACCCCGGCATGCGCGAGTTCATGCGCGCCACGGAGCTGCGCGAGCAGGGGTTGCTGGAGGAGCCGGTGGCGGGGGTGGACGGGCTGTACCGGCTGCGGTGTACCGAGCGCGAGGGCATGGCGCCGGTGGTGCGCGGCTTCGGCTCGGCGGCGGAGGAGGAGGCGTGGCTGGTGCGCGAGGCGCGGCGGCTGATGGAGGAGGAGGGCGTGGCCGCGGCGGACATGCTGGTGGTGGCGCCCTCGCGTCCGGCGCGGCTGGCGGTGGCGCTGGAGCGCGGGGGCCTGAAGGCGGTGGCCTTCGGCGGGCGCAGCGGGCAGGACGTGTCCGGCTTCAGCGTGGGCCGGGTGGACTACCTCCGGGTGACGACGGCCTTCTCCTGCAAGGGGCACGAGAGCCCGGTGGTCTTCTTCTGCGGCGTGGACGCGCTGGACGATCTCTCCTGGGTGGAGGGCCGCGGCGGGAGGGAGCTGGAGCGCACGCGGCGGGCCCTCTTCTACGTGGGCGCCACGCGGGCCATGGTGCGCCAGTACGTGAGCGGCCTCCGGGAGGCCCGCTTCCTCCAGGTGGCCGCGCGCTACACCCGGGCCCTCGCGCGCGGGGCGCGACAGGGAGGACACGCCTTCTGAGGTCATCTCCAGAGGAGATTGGGTTGTGTCCTCGTTTCCAATCTGAATGGTTACAACGGCGCCACCCCTCGGAAGGCTCCGTATTGACCTTGGAGGTTGTGGAGCGGGGAACGCGTGTCCCTCGGGCGGGTGGGGACGGGTGCTGCTCAGTCTTGCGAGGGGGCTCCCGCCGAGAGGAGGAAGGCCCTGAGTCGTTCGGGCGGACAGGGCTTGAGCAGCAGCGTCACCTCGGCCGGAAGGAGCATCCGCTCCGGCGACTGCGTGGTGTGCAGCGCGCAGACGATGCCGGGCACCTGCTCGCGCAGGCTCGCCAGCAACGACAGCCCGTCGGTGTCCGGGAGGTGGTAGCTGCTGATGACCACCGTGGGGGCCTGCTGCTTCGCCAGCTCCAGGGCCTGCTCTCCGCTGGTGGCGGAGTGCTTGCCGCCGGGTAGATCCCTCAACAATCTCCTCATCGCGGAGAGCTGCAGGGGATCTTCATCGACGAAGAGGTAGTGGGGTGCGGCGACCTCGCTCATCCGGGGCTCCCAGGGCCTGGTATGTAACGTGTCGGGTCCTTGAATCGACATACTACCCCAGTCGTCCTGGGAAACCAACCTCCCGAGTCATATTGCCACCAATGAACCACTCGGGTCCCCGGAAATGGCAAAAAAGCTCGCAACCAGGTTGGGAGAGAGTGCGCGGGCCGCCCGTCAGCGCCTTGGTCTTACTCAAGAGGACGTGGCGGAGCGGATCGGCATCGCGACGGAGGTGTATGGGCGGTTGGAGCGGGGCAACATGTTGCCGAGCGTGCCAACCTTCCGGAAGCTGTGCTCCGTGCTGGGGATGTCCGCCGACGAGGCCCTGGGGCTGTCGCCCGAGGGGGCTCACGGCTGGCCCTCGGCGGCGCCGCCCCCGGAAGCCAACGAGCCAGTGGAGCTGCGGCGCCTGATGCGCCGGGCCCGCCAGCTCGATCGTCACGCGCTCCGTGTGCTCAGCCTGGTGGCCGCGCACTTGGGGCAGAAGTAGGCGTGGCGGGCGCGTCATGAGGACAACCTCGCGCGCAGCCGCTTCGCGGAGGGGAAGCCGTGGAAGAGCACCACCTGCGGGTGCGACTCCAGCTCCTCCTTCCCCACCTGCTTCGCGAGCGAGCGCTCCACCCCCAGCAGCAGCCCACCGTCCGGCCGAGAGCGCAGGTCCTCCAGTCGCCGGGCGAGCGGCCCCGCGTGCCACGCGTGGAAGAGTTCCAGCGCGACCTCGCGCCCCGACTTCCGGTGACGGAAGGTCAGGTCCGGCACGCACAATCCGGTCGGGCCCACATGTCTGGGCAGTGGCAGCACATCCACCTCCCACTCCTCGTCCTCGAAGCTCTCCGCCAGCGAGGCCACCTCTGGCGGGACATGTCCCAGCGCCCCCGCGTGTGGAGACACGAGGGGCGCATCCTGATCCAACGCCAACACCGCGCGGCGCCGGGTGCTCTCCACCCAGGCCGTCAACTCCCAGCGCTCGAGTACCGGCACCACGGTGAGGAAGCTGGCGAGCTGCAGCCCGTACTTCTTCTGCAGAGACAGCATGGCGCCCGGGCCTTCGACCTCCAGGGCCCAGTCCTCGCCATCGCGTCGCACTTCCGCTACCAGCCGGCAGAACTTCAGCCAGCGTAGCACCTTGCGCACCCGCAGCAGCTCCGGCGCGCGAGCACGCAGCGTCAGCCGCCGTGCGTCCAGCAGGTGCCCCTGCGCCAGCGAGAGGTTGTAGCGATCCAACAGCGTCGCCGGCTCCAGGGCTTCCCAGTGCCGCAGGCGGCGGCGGCCCGGGAGGTCCGCGTACAGGGACTCGCGCACCTCCGGCAGCGGGCGCGGCGCCAGCGCCTGGGCCAGCCGCTCCTCATAGTCCTCCACCGTGGCGTCCGCGGGCAGTCCGCGCAGCACCTCCGCCGCCTGACGGAAGGCGAGGGCGCGTGCCTGGGCCAGTCCCTCCGCGGGCTCGTCGAAGTCCATCCGGTCCACCAGCAGCTTCACCAGCCCCCGTGCCACCTTGGGCCGAGCCCAGGCCCCGGCCCGCAGGCCCAGCGCCTCCTCCACCTCGTCCCGCATGTGTCCCTGGCCCGACTCCACCTCGGCGAGCAGCTCGCCCGCCAGCGCCAGGAGCTTCGGATCGTCCCGCCGCACGAAGGAGGGCCGCAGCTTTCCGTCTCGTACTCGGCAGAGAAGCAGCTCGCGCGTCAGCATTTCTCCTCCTCCTCCTCCTGGTAGGCCCGGTGCTGGCGCCGCCGCTCGCTGATGGAGGACTCGGCCGTCTGCGCCGAGCACACCTCGTACAGCAGCGCGCGCTTGCCCGGGCGCTGGCGCAGCAGCCGCCCCAGCCGCTGGACGTGCTCGCGAACGCTGCCGCTGCCGCTGAGCACCACGCCCACCCGCGCCTCCGGGACGTCCACTCCCTCGTTGAGCACCCTCGAGGTGAGCAGTACCGGCAACTCCCCGCTGGCGAAGGCGCCCAGCAGCGCCTTGCGCTCGGGCACCGGCGTGTGGTGCGTGAGCGCGGGCAGCAGCAGTCTCCTCGCCAGGGTGTACACCGTCTCGTTGTCGTCCGTGAAGACGATGGTGCGCTCCTCGCGGTGGTCCAGCAGGATGCGCCAGAGGGCCTCGAGCTTGGCGCTGGAGGTGAGGGCGATGCGGCGCTGCTCGCGGTAGCCGCGCCAGGCCTCGCGCCCCTCCTCCGTGCGCTGGCTCTCCGCGAGGAAGCGCGCCCAGCCCTCCGGCACGTCGAAGCGGATGCCCCGCTGGCGGATGAACGCCAGGTAGCGCGCCCGCGCCTCGTCGTGCCGCACCTGCTCCTCGGGCGTGAGTGGCACCTCCAGCCGGCGCACCTCGTACGGGGCGAGGAAACGCCCCTGCAACTCGCGGATGTCCGTGCGGTGTACCAGCGGACCGAGCAGCTCCTCGCACACCCGCTCGCCACCGTCCGTGCGTTCCAGCGTGGCGGTGAGTCCCAGGCGGTATGGCGCCAGCGAGCCCTCGGCGATGAAGCGATAGCTGGGGGCTGGCAGGTGGTGGCACTCGTCGCAGATGAGGAAGCCGAAGCGGTTTCCGTGGAACTCCGTCTGCATCGTCGCCGAGTCGTACGTCGTCACCGTCAGCGGCTGCCGGTCACTCACCCCGCCACCGAGCATCCCCACCTCCACCCCCAGGTGCCGGCCCAGCACCCCCTGCCACTGCGCCATCAGGTCCAATGTGGGGACGACCACCAAGGTCGGGCGCTTCACCTGGGCGATGGCCAGCACGGCCAGCAGCGTCTTGCCCGCGCCGGTGGGCAGCTCCACAAGTCCGCGTCTGCCCGCCCGGCTCCAGGCCTCCAGCGCCGCTTGCTGATGGGGGAAGGGCTGGAGCGACTCGACCAACTCCACCTCCAGCGGCTCGAAACGCCGGGCCCTGTCCTCGTAGGGCAGACCCAGCTCGCGCAGCCGCAGCACCACCTCACGGTAGCGGTGTGCCGCCGCGCGGTACACCCCGGTGCGCGTGTCCCGCTGGAAGAGGGCGCGCAGCGCCGTATCCTCCGGCAGCGAGGGGGCCACCAGCGTGCCGCAGTCGAAATGGAGCTCGGTCACCATTCGTAAAGGTCAGGGGAATAGCCTGCTTTCCGGGTTCACGCCAGCCCGACTTTCCAGGTAAGCCTCCTGGTGGGGAAGCCTTCGAGCGAGCGGTGGGCGGGCACATCGCTCTCGTCGCGAGGCGGGGGGGCGGCTACCCTCCCCTCATGCGCCGTCTGCTCATCCTCAGCCCCCACCGGCCTTCGCGGGAGCTGCTCTCCTGGTTGCTCGCGGAGCCGGGCCTGTGCGTCACCGCCATGGCGGACGCCGATGTGGCCCTGGAGGCCATCGAGGAGGAGGAGCCGGCCCTGGTGGTGGTTGACGCGCGCCGGCCCGACGAGGACCACCCGCTGCTGCTGGGGTTGCTCAAGCGGCGCTACCCCTACCAGCCCCTCATCACCCTCGTGCCCGGCCGGATGCGCGTCTTCGATGGCCAGGAGGAGCATGTGAGGCAGGTACGCGACGGCTCCGCCGAGAGCCTGCACTCCCTGCTGCTGGAGTTGCGGAAGGCCGCGCGTGAGCTGCTTGCCCAGCACCTCCTACGGGTGCTGCGTCCTCCCATTGGAGAGGCTTGAGCCAGCCGGGGAAGAACTCTGCCCACCGCTCGGACAGGATTTTCCACTTGTGGGAGCGAGCCGGGAGTTTTTTCAGGTCCCCGGTCTCCTCCTGGCGTCGCTCACGTCGAAGTCCTGCTCCAACCCACTGAAATCATTGGGACAGGCCCGACTCGTGGCCTTCGGCACGCGTCCTGCTGAAGCATGCGGGGGCAGGACGGGGTGGTTCCGGAGGATGGGGTTGGACGGGGTAGGTGGGCGGTACCGCGGGGCGGCTCGCGGCGGGGTGGCGGGAATGGGGTTGGGGCGGGATGGGCCGCCCCGCCGCGAGGTGGATGGGGAAGGGTGATGGGGCCCGTGCGGAGCCCGGCCGGTTCACGCCGGCCGGGCGCTCGCATTCTGGCGGGAGAGGAAGTCGAGCATCCGCGCCTCGCCCCAGAAGAAGGGTCTCAGCGGGCTGGTCCCCCCCACGAAGCCCACATGGCCGCCGTGCGGGGTGATGACGAGCTCGAGGAGGGGGTTGCCCGACACGTCGCGCGGGAGCGAGGAGGCGGGAATCATCGGGTCGTCCTGGGCGCTCAGCAGCAGGGTGGGGCGGCGGATGGCGTGGAGGTGGGGGCCGGAGGAGGAGTCGGCGTAGTAGTGGGAGGCGTCGCGGAAGCCGTGGAGCGGGGCGGTGACGGCGTCGTCGAAGGCGCGGATGCTGCGGGCGCGCTCCATGGCCTGGCCGTCGAAGGCCCCGGGGAAGCGATGGAGCTTCTCGCGCCCCTTCTGCTTGAGGCTGCGCAGGAAGCGCTCTCGGTAGAGGAGCATGAAAGGGCCGGGCCCATCGAGCGCCTGGGAGCAGGCGGCCAGGTCAAAGGGAGTGCTCATGGCGGCGGCGGCGTCCACCGGGCAGGCGTCTCCCGTCTCCTCCAGCAGCCGCAGCAGCACGCTGGCGCCCAGGGAGAAGCCCACCGCGAAGAGGGGGCCGGTGAGGCGCGGGCGCAGGTGCTCCATCACCGCGAGCGCGTCGCCGATTTCGCCCGAGTGGTAGGAGCGGGCGAGCCGGTTGGGTTCGCCGCTACAGGAGCGGAAGTTGATGGCGGTGGCGCCCCAGCCCCGCTCGGCTGCGCCGCGGAGGATGGCGAGGACGTAGCCGGCGCGCGAGGAGCCCTCCAGTCCATGGAGGGCCACCACGTGCGGGGCGCCGGGCTTGCCGTCGAAGGAGTCCAGGTCGACGAAGTCTCCGTCGGGCAGCTCCCAGCGCTCGCGCCTCAGGGGCGGGGCGTGTGTGGGGCGCACGAGCGAGGCGTAGATGGTCTGCGCATGCGGTGAGGCGAGGCCGAGCGCGGGGACGAAGGGGAGGGGAGGCTGAGGACTCACGGCCAGGGGCTTATCACCCCCGGCGGGCCTGGCGCATGGAGGAACAGCCTCGTCGCTGGAGGGCCTCGGCCTCCTCCGTCAGCCCGAAGAGGGCGAGGTACTTGCGCACTCGCTCCTCGAGGGAGGGGGCCTCGATGAGACGGCACACCTCGTCGGGCTGGTAGGCGCGGCAGACTGCGGGCCGCCGTTCGTACACCGAGCACAGGTTGTCGGCGGTGAGGTGCGGGCAGCGCAGGCCGAGCGGCTTGTCGAGAGCGGCGATGTCCGGCGCCACGCAGCAGGCGCCACAGCGGGTACACTCCATGGGCGGCCTCAGCGGACGGGGTCGGCGGCCATCACCTCCACCTTGCCGAGGTTGCTCACCTGGAGGGGGACCTTCTGGCCCTTCTTCCACGCGAGGAACGCGCGCTCGGTCTTCGGCTCCAGCACGTGCTCCTTCGAGCCGTCGTCCTCGTACCGGATGCGGACGGTGTACTTCTCCTCTCGGCGAAGGCGCTCGGAGGCGCCGGCGGTGAGCGTGGGCCAGCGGGGGGCGTCGTCGCGGCCGGAGGCGTCCTGGTGCTCCACCTCCGTCCACTCGTGGGTGTCGTAGGTGCAGCTCAGGGCGTAGACGGGCACGGTGCGGTAGCGCGTCTCCTCTCGGCAGTCCTCGTAGGACTCGTCGCAGTATTTGGTGATGTCTTCGCACGTCTCCTTCGCGAAGCCGTTGCCCATCTTCTTGCGCGTACACTTCTCCTCGGTGCCGCAGGCCACCTTGCGCGTCTTCTGCCGACACACCCGCTCGGTGCCGTCGGGTACCCGCTCGGTGCCGCGCTGGCGGCGGGTGCAGTCGCGGATGTTCTCCACGCCGGCCACCTCGCCCCGGCCGTCCACGGGCATGCGGGCCGAGGTGGGGCGCAGCTCCTCCCTCCAGCCCGTGCGGCTCACTCGCTGGAAGGACTCCCGGTACGCGGTGCGCTTCCACTCCGTGGCCGTCACCTCTCCGGAGACCTCATGCGTGCGCGAGCTCCAGAAGGAGAACGCGATGCAGCTGCCGAAGAGGCAGAGGAGGATCGCTCCGAAGACGCGCCACTTGCCTCCTCCGGAGGGCTTGGGAGGGGGAGGCGGCGGGGGGGCCTCTTCGTCGGACTCCTCGGAGAGGGTGCGCGAGGCGTCCGAGCGCTCGGCGCGGCAATGGCGGCAGCGGGGCGAGTCGCCGCGGTTGGAGGCGCCGCAGTACTCGCAGAACCAGTCCACCCCCGCGGCGGCGGCATCGAGCGCCTTCTCATCGGAGACACCCTCACGCAGGGACTTGCCGGAGGCCGCATCCGTGGGGCCGAAGTCGAACTCGGACTCCTGGCCCGTCTCCGCTCGGGGGTTGTTGCAGGAGGGGCAGTTGCGGTGCCGGGCGGGGATGTCCGGGGTGTCGCAGGAAGTGCAGCTCCAGGTGCCCTCGATGATGCGGGTGCGCTTGGCCATGGAGCCCATCCTAAAATGAAACGCGGCGCCGGGGTGAGGACCCTCGGCGCCGCGTGGGGGAAGGACAGCAGCGAGCGCTACTGCTCCATGGTGGGCTTGGGCGCCATCAGCTTCCCGCCGTAGCGACCGGACTGCTCGATCTCCACGGGCCAGGTCGGCGGCGTGGAGCCCGAGGGCAGCGCGGGCCGGAAGCGGGTGCCGAGGTCGAAGAGGCTGAAGGCCATCAGCAGCGCCACGAAGGCGATGGAGGTGACGAACACCAGCCGGTTGGCACCTTTGTGATCGGCCAGGTGCATGAAGTACAGCGCCACCAGCGTGCCCTTCACGGTGGCGATGGTGAGCGCGAGGATCAGACCCCACTCCGGCAGGTGCATCCGGCCCGTCACCACCGTCACGACGGTGAACACCAGGAGCGCAGCCCAGACCATGACGTACTTCGCAGGTCCGGTGTGCCGCTCCTCGCGCATCTCGCGCTCTTCTTTGAGCGACTCGTTGGCAATGGACATGTGGAAGCGGGCTCCCTTAGACGAGGTACAGCATGGGGAAGAGGAAGATCCACACCAGGTCCACCAGGTGCCAGTACATGCTGCCCAGCTCGACCGCGGTGTAGTTGTGGTAGCTGAACTGGTTCTTCGCGGCCTTCGTGGTGATCCACGCCAGCACGCACATGCCGACGATGACGTGGAAGGCGTGCAGGCCGGTGGACAGCCAGTAGACGGTGAAGAAGAGGGGGGCACCCGGAAGCTGGATGGCGTCGTAGTGGTAGCGGAAGCCAGGCAGCGCGCCGACGTGGAGCTTGTGCGAGTACTCGAAGCCCTTGATGACGAGGAAGGCCCCCGCCATGGCCAGGGTGAGCACGAACATCAGCACCACCATCTTGTTCTTCGCTTCCTTGGCGTAATGCACGGCCATGGCGGCGGTGAACGAGGAGGTGATGAGGACGATGGTGTTGATGGTGCCCATCGTCAGGTCCAGGCTCCGGCTGCCCGCGGCCCACGCCTCCGGGAAGAGGAAGCGGTAGCCGGCGTACAGGGTGAACAGACCCGCGAAGAGCAGGATTTCCGTGGCCAGGAACAGCCACATGCCGAGACGCGCCGCGTGGTGCTGCACTTCGAGCGAGGCGAAGTGCATGGCGAGCTTCGGCGGCGGCGGCGCGCCGACCGCGTCGGCGGTGGGATTAGACTGCATCGGGCACCTCGGCCTTCTTGGGCTCCACGTAGAAGTGGGGCTCTTCGTCGTAGGTGGGCTGCGGGCCCACGAAGTTGTGGGTCGGGGGCGGCGACTCGGTCAGCCACTCGTAGCCGCGGCTGCGCCACGGGTTGGCCGAGGCGCGGCGGCCGTAGATGAGGGCGTACGTCAGGTACACGGCGGCGATGACGAAGCCGAACGCCAGCAGCGAGGCGCCCGCCGTGGAGGCGACGTTCAGGTTCTGGAAGCGCTCCGGGTACTCGTAGTAGCGCCGCGGCATGCCCATGTTGCCCAGCAGGAACTGCGGGATGAACGTGGCGTTGAAGCCCAGGATGATGAGCGCCGCGCTCACCAGGCCCCACCCCTCGTGGTACATCTTCCCGAACATCTTCGGGAACCAGTAGTGGAGCGCCGCCATGAAGGCCATGATGGTCGCGCCCACCATGATGAAGTGGAAGTGCGCCACGACGAAGTAGGTGTCGTGCCAGGGCACGTCCAGCGACGCCGTACCGAAGGCCACGCCCGTCATCCCACCGAACACGGTGAAGTACAGGAAGCCGCAGAAGTAGGCGAAGGGCGTCTTGAAGTCGACCGCGCCCTTGTAGACGGTGCCCACCCAGTTGAAGACCTTGATGGCGGTGAACACGCCCACCAGCATCGTCAGCACCGCGAACACGCCCGCGTCGAACGTGGACTGGCCCGACACGAACATGTGGTGGCCCCAGGCGAAGAAGCCCACGAAGGCGATACCCAGGCTGGAGAAGGCGATGGCCCGGTAGCCGAAGATGTTCTTGCGGCTGAAGGCGCTCACCACCTCGCTCATCACACCGAAGGCCGGGAGCACCATGATGTACACGGCCGGGTGCGAGTAGAACCAGAAGAGGTGCTGGAAGAGGACGGGGTCTCCGCCGCGGGACGGGTCGAAGATGCCGAAGTTGAAGAGGTTCTCACCCACCACCAGCAGCAGCACCAGGCCGAGCACCGGGGTGGCCAGCACCTGGATGCAACTCGTGGCGTACATGGCCCACACGAACAGCGGCATCTTGAACCAGGTGATGCCCGGTGCCCGCATGGTGTGCGTGGTGACGATGAAGTTGATGCCCGTGGCGATGGAGCTGAACCCGATGATGAACGCGCCGAAGAGGATGGGCGCCACCGTCGTGGTCGTCTGCGTGCTGTACGGGGTGTAGAACGTCCAGCCCGTGTCCATGCCGCCGTTGATCATCCCCCAGATGGCGATGATGGCACCGGTCAGCAGGATGTAGAGCGAGGCGAGGTTGAGCCGCGGGAACGCCACGTCCTTGGCCCCCAGCATCAGCGGGAGCATGAAGTTCCCGAACACGCCCGGGATGGCCGGGATCATGAACAGGAAGATCATCACCACGCCGTGCATGGTGAAGGCGCGGTTGTACGTCATCGCGTCGATGATGGTCGGGCCCGGCGTGAGCAGCTCCAGCCGCACGACGAGGGCATAGATGCCACCGACGAGGAAGAACAGGAGCACCCAGAAGAGGTACATCAGCCCGATGCGCTTGTGATCCAGCGACAGCAGCCACGACTTCACCGTGGTGCCGTCGATCAGGTAGCTCGGGTGGTGCTCGTGATGGGAATCCGGCGCGGGCACGGCGCCCGGCTCGGCTGCGATGCTACTGGGAGAGGGGCTCATAGACAGGTCCTCGAGAAGCGCCGGTGCGGATGTCCGGGGTGCGCAGGCTCTTGATGTACTCGACGATGGCCGCCGACTGGGGGCCGGTCAGCTTGCCCTGGTAGGTGGGCATGACGTTGGGGAAGCCCGCCAGGATGTAGGCTCCGGGGTCCATCATGGACTGGGTGATGAAGGCTTCATCCACCAGGATCTTCTGGCCGGTCTGCATCGTCTCAAGTCGGCCGTACATGCCCAGGAAGGTGGGACCGATGTGCGGCTCGCCATTGACGGTGTGGCACTTGAAACAGCCCTGGTTGGCCGCCAGCGCCTGGCCCTGCTCCGCCATGCGCGCGGAGTGGGGAACCAGGCTCAGGTCCGCGAGGGCGTCCTGACGGTTCGGCAGCTTGCCCTGGCGCTGCTCCTTCACCCAGTTGTCCCAGTCCTCCGCCGACAGCACCACCACCTCGCCCAGCATCTTCGAGTGCGACAGGCCGCAGTACTCGGTGCAGAGGATCTGGTAGGTGCCCGGCTTGGTCGCCTCGAACCACGTCTGGGTGTAGCGGCCCGGGAGCGCGTCCATCTTGATGCGGAAGGACGGCACGAAGAA
The DNA here is from genome assembly GCA_003249315.1 of Archangium sp. Lineage (GTDB taxonomy): Bacteria > Myxococcota > Myxococcia > Myxococcales > Myxococcaceae > QKJM01. The sequence goes on along the minus strand of QKJM01000735.1, from coordinate 880 downwards.
GGAGTGGATGACGTCCCGGGAGGTGAGCAGCAGACGCACCGGGCGGTTGGCCGGCACGTGCAGCACGTTCACCCCGTTGGGGCCCTCCGGGTAGCTGAACTTCCACATCCACTGCTTGCCCATGACGTAGACGTCCATCGCGTCCTTGGGGGGCGTGGTGTAGAAGACGAAGTCCCGGTAGCCGATGGCGAACCAGGTCAGGAAGAAGATGAGTGGCAGCGAGACGAAGAGGAACTCCGTCTTGACCGACGGGACCACGTATTCCGTGGTCTGCGCCGGCTTGCGCCGACGATAGCGGAAGAAGAAGAACAACGCTGCCGTACCCACGGCGAGCGACGCCACCATCGTGACGCCGACGACGAAGTAGTGCAGGGTGTCCACCCGATCCGCGAAGGTCGACGCGCGCTCCGGGAGGAACAGGATGTCGTTGAGCAACTCGTTCATGTTGCCGCGCCTTTCTTCAGCTCACGCCTCCAGTAGTAGGCGAGCATCGTCGCCAGCGCCCCGAAGATCATGAGTGCGCCAATCCGGAGGAATCCAAAGATGTAGAAGCCATACCGCCGGGTGGCGGTGTCATACTTGAAGCAGGTCAGGATGATGCGGTCGAAGCTCGTCCCCACCCGGCCACCGCTCGCCTCGACCAGCGCGAGCTTCATGTCCTCGGGCCGGAAGGACGTCCCGTAGAGGTAGCGGGAGATGGCGCCCTCGGGGGTGAGGACGTGTACCACCGCCGGGTGGACGTACTGCTTCGTGTCCTCATCGTATGCGTACTTGAAGCCCAGGGCCTCGGCGAGCTGGTGGATGCTCTCCTGGGGGCCGGTGAGGAAGTGCCAGGGGGCCGTCTCCGGCTTGCCCATGGACTGCAGGTGACGCCGGCGCC
>QKJM01000720.1 GCA_003249315.1 Archangium sp. | reverse complement strand
GCGTCGCCTCTTCATATATCTGCACCTGACTGCCACTCGTTATCACCTGGTAGTGCGGCTGCAACGGCAGCCCCCCAGGGCCCGCCTGCCAGAACTCCGTCGGCAACGTCTTCGCCGTCGTCCCCTCCAACAACACACCCACGTCGTTGGACCGCCCAGAGGCCCACAGCGCCTTCCCCTCCCCGTCCAGCACCTGGAACTCGAGGAACAGCCGCCGGAAGCCCACGCCGCTCGGCAGGCTGTGCCCGCCGAGGTTCTTCACCGTCACCCGCGTCTCCAGCGCCTCGCCCTTCCATTGAGGCGACTCCACCACCACCTCCGCCGTCTCCGCGCGCGCCACCTCCAACACCGTCTCCCGCGCCGTCAGCAGCGGCGCCCTCACGCTGGCATTCATGTAGTCCTGCTGCCGGTACCCCAGCAGCAGCGGGTACTGCTGGAAGAAGGCATTCAGGAAGACATTCAACCCGTACAACGCATGTCGCTTGTACGGCCTCCGGGGCACGTCGATCTCCTCCGCCGGGCGCAGGAACTCCGCCTCCGGGTAGCGCGTGTCCTGGATGTTGGCGATGCCCGTCTTCAGCGTCTCCCCCTGGTACGTGTGGGGCATGTGGCACTGCTGGCACGTCTGCCCGCCCGCCTCCGCGCTGAAGTCGCTCAGCAGCCACTCCAGGTACGTCGTCTGCTCGTACGCCGCTCCCACGGACCTGCCCTCGTCATCGAAGACGGGCAGGTACACCGTGTGGCACGTGCCGCACAGCTCCGAACCCGCCATCTGCTTGCCGTGCTTCGGCGTCACCCCCAGCGCGAACTGCATGGGCTTCTCCTTCACCGCCTCCGGCGACTTCGGGTTCGGGAAGGGTCCGTACAGCTCATCCGCCGGCCCCGTGCGGAAGTTCCCCGTGAAGGTCTTCGAGAGGTTCTCCGGCTCCAGGTCCTTGTCCGACACGTGGTGGCAGATGGTGCAGCTCACCCCGTCCCGCGCCAGCGCCCCGTAGCGCGCCATCTCCGGGTTCTCGTCCCGCCATGCCAGCACGTCCTCATGCTTGAAGAGCTTGCCGTCGTAGTCCGTCGCGCGCCGCTCCTCCTTCGGCGGCAGGAAGGTCTTGCACAGCTCCCCAGGGCCCTGCCCCGCCGTGTCCACGTTGTACTGGCGCGCCCCGGGCGCTCCGTGACAGTGCAGGCACGTGTTGTCGATGCAGTCCTTCACCGGCGCCAGCTCCGGCTGGGTGCGCGCCAGGTTCCGCTCCAGCTCCAACTGCGCGTGGAAGATGGGATCCCTCCCAGCCAGCCCCATCGGTGACGCGCTCCACTCCGCGAAGGGCGACACGTCCACCTGCTCCTCCCCGGACTCCTCCACCATGTATGGCCGATCGAGCTGCCCCGCTCCCCCCGCCTCGTGGCAGCCCTCGCACTGGTCCGATGTCAGGAAGGTGCTGTGGCTCGCCGGCGCGTCCTTCACCCCCAGCTTCGACGGCGCGTGGTCCCACGTCCGCGAGGGAAGCCGCGTCGCCCAGACCTCCTCGAACAGCGGGTTCAACTCCGGGAAGGTCTCCTGGAAGCCCGGCAACGGTGACGTCCGTGGCGCCGGGAAGGGAGCCCGTGTCCCCGCGTCGCTCGCGGCCGGGGCGCTCGCCCGGCCGTGCTCCTCGATGTCCCGCGTCGTGGAGGGCTTCGGCTCCCACGCGTAGCGGATTTCCTGCCCCAGGATGTTCTTGAAGCTCGAGAAGGTGCCCTCACCCTGCGCCGAGGCGTGGCAGTACACGCAATAGTTCCCCACCTGCGCGTTCGGGTACTGCACGTCCGGCGTGGCGTAGTTCCAGTACGTCGGGTACCACGTGTCATCCGGAGGCTGCGTCACCGGCTTCCCGTCGCTGCCCGGGTACGGCGTGGTCGTGAAGGCGGCCCTGTCCCAGAAGGGAGGATTGCCCTCCCCGCTCCGCGCGAAGAAGCCCCAGTACCACCCGTCCGCCGACACCCGCGAGTCCTTCACCATCACCGTCCAGCTCTGCACGCTCGAGTCGTACCAGTCCGCTGGTTTGCCTGGCATGGGCGCGATCCAGAGCTTCTGCGTCCCCGGCACCAGCGCCAGGTTCATCGCGTCCGGGTCGATCATCTCCTTGATGATCATCGCCCCGTCCGGCATGTCCGCGGCGTCCGGGAGCTCCGTATCGCCCTGGCGGTAGCGGCACATCCACTCGATGACCTCGGGCGAGTAGTAGATGCGCACGGCCGGGTGGGGGCCCTTGTTGATGCCCGAAGGCGGGCAGCCCTCATAGGGCCCCGTCATCCGCCAGGAGGCATCACCGAGCCAGGAGTACGGAGTCTCCCGGTACTTGAAGGAGCGGAGGAAATCCCGCACCCGCAGGGCGTACGCGTCCCCGTCCGCCACCGGCACGGCCTCCTTCCACGGCTGGCCTCGCTGAGCCTGCGCGCACAGTTCCTCCGCATCCTTCCACGGCACCTCCGGGGGAGGCATCGGCTCGGGCTTCGGGCAGCGCGCTTCCGCGCCCCCTTCGTCGGGCGCCTTGCCACCACCCACGTTCTTCGGACAGCCGATGAGCGTCGCGAGCAGCAGGGCGCTGCCGGCCCCCAGGAGGTTGCGTGTCATCTGAGGCTCCTCGGTGGACGACGAGGCCGAGATGCCCTCCGCCTTCCACCCGATTCGTTGGGATGGCAACGATACCATCCATCTCGGAGACGGCGTCCACCCGCCCGGGAGAGAGGGAGTTGGAGGCCGTCGTCTCCTACCTCCGAGAGAGGGGGACGACGGCGACTGACAGCGAACCAGTACGGTAGACTCCTCCTCCATGACGCTGGGATTCATGGGCAGGAGAGGCGTGGCCGCGCTGTTGTGGGCTGGATTCCTGGGATGCGCTAGGGCCCCCATCTCAGAGAACAGGGACTCCGACTACATCAGAGACCTCGTCGAGTGGCCCTCCCACACCCTCGAGGACAAGGAGGAGAACCCGGAGTACCCCTCCGTCGAACCCGAGGAGCCCCTCGCGCCCCTCCCCAGTCCCCCTCGCGCCTCCAACTTCCTGGTGATGGGCGGCGGTGGTGAGCCCTCCTCCAATGAGATCGCCCTGGAGAAGAACGTCCTCTACTTCCAGCGAACGCTCGAGAAGCTCGGGCTCCCACCCGACTCCACCACCTTCTACTTCGCCAATGGGAACGACGGGCAAGCCTCCGTCCGCTACCTCGGCGAGAACAAGCGCGAGTTGTTCAAATCCCCGGAGGTTCCCCACCTCGCGGGAGCCTCCACCCTCGAACGCTTCCTCGAGTGGATGGAGCGAAGCACCCGGAACTCACCCCACCAGCCCGTCTTCATCTACTTCACGGGCCATGGCGCCCTCAACGGCAGACACCACAACAACAGCCACCTGGTGCTCTGGGAAGGAGACTCTCTCACGGTGCGAGCCTTCGGCCTCTTCCTGAACCGACTCCCCAGCACCACTCCGGTCGTGGCGGTGATGTCCCAGTGCTACGCGGGCTCGTTCGCCCACTTCATCCATCAGGACGGCCAGCCCCGGCGCCCCGTGCTGGCACAGCCCCGTTGTGGCTTCTTCGCCACCGTCGAATACCTCCCCTCCGTCGGCTGCACCCCGGAGGCGAATGAGGCGGACTACCAGGACTACAGCTCCAGCTTCTTCGCCGGCCTCAGCGGCGTCAGCCGAACGGGCGTAGCGGTGCCCTCGGCCGACTACGACGAGGATGGACGGGTGAGCTACTCGGAGGCCCACGCCTTCTCCAAGGTGGATGAAGAAACCACGGACCTGCCCATCTCCACCTCGGAGGCGTGGCTGCAGCGGCGTGCCTCCCGCCAGGACAGGCGCCGCATCCTCCAGACTCCCCTCCAGGAGATACTGAGCACCGGACGCCCCGAGCAACGTCACGTCGTGGAGGCTCTCACACAAAAGCTGGGCTTCCTCCCCGAGCGCTCCTGGGGAGAGAACGTCCAGACCGTGCTGCTGTGGACGGAGGCGCGCCTGGCCCAGGCCCAGCGCCTGCGCATGGAACTGCTCAACATCGGTCTCGAACAGCAACTCCGCGCCTCGGGGAGCCCCTACGCACGCTCCGTCCTCGAGCGCCTGCTCCAGTGCGAGGCCGGCTCCTGGGACACCCCCTCGCCCCCGAGCCAGGCCTCAATTCCTCTCGAGCCCTGACGGAGCCCCCAACCGCCGCCGCCAGAAGTCCTCCCCCGCCCAGCGCTGCTCCAGGGCGTAGTTCGCCTGGCGCATGGACAGGTAGCGGGAGAACTCCTCCGCCCGCTCGTCCGCGTAGCGCTCCAGAGCCCCGCTGTCGCCTCCCAGCGTGGAACACAGAGCCTCGGCCGCCGCTCGCCCCGTCCGCAAAGCCTTGAGGATGCCGCTGGAGGAGAGTGGATCCCACATCGCCGCGGCATCCCCCACCGCAGCCCAGCCCTCCCCCGCCGCGCGCTCCAAGCGACTCGTCTCACAGCGGCGGACGTGCAGCCGCCGCACCTCAGGGAGCTCGCCGAGCCTCCCCGCCAGGTGCCGCGTGCTGGCGAACAGCGCGCTCCACCCCGCGGGCCGGAAGGCGTCGTGATGCTCCAGCACATCCACGTCGCTCAACAACGTGAGGATGAAGCGATTCTCGGGCAGCGGCGCGGCGTACCACCAACCCAGGGGCGTGGCCTCCACCCGCAGCAGGTGCTCCGTGTGGCTCGACGGCCGGTCGATGATGGCCGAGACGCTGCACAGCCCATCCTCCTCCCGCCGCCCCACGCCACAGTGACGGGCCACCTGGGCCGAGCGCCCCGTCGCATCCACCAGGGCCTCGCACCTCAGCTCCAACGGCCCCTCGGGCGTGGTGGCCTCCACCCGCCAGCCGCTCCCCTCCCGCTCCAGGTGGGTGACGCAGCTCCGCTCCCACAACGGCACCTGGAGGGCCCGGGCGTGCCGCGCGAGCTGCAGGTCCAACCGCCTCCGCTCCACGTGCCAGCCACACCCGTAGGGGTTGGTGAGGAAGGCATGATGGTGGGGCCGCTCCGAGCCCCAGTTGGCCTCCAGGCCATAGGAAACGAGGAAGCCCTCCGTCTCCAGCGGCTCCGGCGCCAGGAATTGACGTAGTTCGGCGTGCGCCGCCGGGGAGAGCGTCTCCCCGGGGCGCCAGGGCGAGTAGTCCGTGCGCTCCAGCACGCACACGGACACCCCCGCCCTCACCAGGGTCACCGCGGCGCTCGTCCCTCCGACTCCGCCGCCCACCACGACCACTCCGCATGTAACCCGCTGTCCCATCAGTATCCCCCGCTCCCCTTGGACCCGCCGGAGGTCCAACAGGGCGCCGGCGCTGGCGACGGGTTCGTCGTGCCCCCGCCGCTCCGCGCCTCGGTCTCGAAGTGGGTGTCGCCCTCGTTGATGACGAAGCCCAGCCGAGGCCAGTTCTGCTGCATCTGGATGTACATGGCGATCTCGAAGGCGGACGTGTCCTCGGAGGCGCTGGCCTTTATCTCCGGGCTCTGCGAATCGAGCTCGGCGACCTTCTCCAGCTCGCGAGTCCAGGAGACCATCTGGAAGTCTCCCTTGTTCGCATACACGTCATCCGGCCGATGAGCGCACCACCACATGTGGTACATGCCGTCACCGTCGTACTTGACGTGCTCCGGCGGGAAGAACTGCTTCTTGCACTGGAAGAAGTCCGCCTGCCAGGGCAGCGCCATCTGCTGCGAGAAGAAGCCGGGGCCGATGGGCAGCCGGGCGGTGTCAGGGAAGGCCACCCCCGAGTGCTTGACGCGGAAGGGAGCGGCGTACAGCTCGGGCCTGCGCACCATCCAACTGCAGTCGATGCCAGGGAAGAAGGGGCCTCCCACGCTGTTCTCCACCGAGGCCCGCTCCAGCCCCTCGGCGGTGATTTCCCGCGGAATGGCGCGGGCCGCGGCCTCGTCCCAGTCCTCCTCGAACTCGCCATGGGCCCACCGCTCGAGCAGCGCGAACTGCACGCGGGTGAGGCTCATGAAGTAGTTCTCCCGAGGCCCCTCCGTGTCCGAGTAGTTGTCGCCCAGCCCCTTGGGCATCAGCAGCGGCTCGGAGCCGTCGTTGCCGGAGGGGTTGCGCATGTAGCCGAAAATGCTCCGGCGCAGGCGCCGGCCCCGGCTGGAGGCCACCGTGCCCAGCTCCTGCTCCATGCCCGCGAAGCTCGCGTGGTAGGACTTGGAGGCCTCGGGGTTGTGGACCTGACGCTGCAGCAGCGCCCGATCGAGGAGGGGGTAGATTTCATGCAGGAACGAGGGCCGGTAGGTGGAGAACGTGTTCGTCTCGGGATTCCAGTCCTTGCGCTGCGCCGCGAGCCGGGCCAGCAGGCCCTGGTCGAAGAGGCCGTCGGTGTCGAACAGCGGCACCTCGTCCTTGAAGCGCACCGCCACGTCCCACAGGGTGTCGAAGAGACGGACGACGTTGCCCACCGAGGGAGCGTAGTCCGGCGGGCCCACCAGCACCCAGCCACCGGTGGCACCCTCCAGCGTCGCCGTCCGGGTGGCGCCATCCTCCGTGTAGGTGATTTCGGCGCTCACCGGCCCGTCCGACATGTCGTCGAACCACTGGTCGTTGTTCACGTAGTCGTCGATGAGCTTGCCGTGCCCCGTCCGGTTGGACTCGCCCGAGCCGCCCAGCACGAGCAGGTTGCCCTTCTCGTCGGTGCGCAGCTCCCCCAGTGACTTGATGGGGATTCCCCTGTTGGGATTGGTGAGCGGCACGGAGGCGTGATTGCGACCCGAGACGGCCTTCACTCCCGGATCGATGACGAGGAGCTTCTCCCGATACGAGCCCCGGATGTTGGCATTGCGAACCCCCGACCAGCGTCCGTCCGCGCCGTCCTGCCCGTCGAACTTGAAGAAGGCGGCCTTGCGGTTGGCCATGTGGACCTTCCAGGTGATGCCGAGCACGCCATCCTGGCCCGCGCTCACCTCCCGGATGGGGACGATCTTCTCACCCTTCAGCTCGTACTCGAAGATGCGGAAGCGGGCCGCCTGCCGCTTGATGCGCCCCTGGCTGTCCTTGAAGGGGCGGAACTTGTTCTGGTCCAGGTCGAAGTTCGGCGGCTCACCGGGCCTCTCGGGGCCGATGAAGAACTCGCTGGGGGAGTCACCGACACGGGCGACTCCGATTCCGGGATGGATGCGAAAGAATCTACGGCTCATGTGGGAAGGCTCCGTGCTTACTCGTGGGTCGCGTCGTACAGCTTCTCGATGAGTTCAATCAGCCGCTGCCTGTCCTTCTCCGGCATGTCCCGATCCGGGGGCATCTGGAAGCCGAGGATCTTCTTCTGCGTGGGGTTGGGATCGATCCGCCCGAGGATGGCGTCGGCCTGGTCCGCCACCATGTCCTTGCTGTAGACGTTGAAG
>QKJM01000486.1 GCA_003249315.1 Archangium sp. | reverse complement strand
GATTGTCTCCAGGTAGCGTGGGTTCTCGGAGAAGTCCGTGCGGGACAGGTCCGGCAGGTAGCGCAGGAAGACGGTGTCCATGTCCAGGGGCGTGCCATCCACCTCGATGGAGGTGACCAGGAAGCGCTCCTCGCGTCCGGTCATCGGCCAGCGGAAGTGTTGCCCTGGCCCGAGCCCGGTGAACTGGAGCCTGTCCGGAAGGCTGTCATTGCGCGCGCCGCCGAAGTCATGCACCCCCAGGGTGACGTACCCGCCGCCCTCCACGCGCGTGTACCGGGAGCCGAACTCCAGGCTGCTGGTCAGCATCTCCAGCAGCAACTCCCGGTTCCACTCCGTGGTCCGCCCGGTGTCGCTGCGGTACTCGGTGAGTGAGGGATGCTCGAAGCCCGGCCCGGTCAGGGTCACCCCCAGGGCCTCCAGGATGGCCTTGATGTCGCAGTACCCCGCCCAGGACACCCAGTCCACCGGCTCGGGGCGTACCGCGCCATCTCCATCCCAGTCGAAGCGCACCCCGGCGCGCAGGCGTGGATCTTCGGGGGCGCGCAGGAAGGTGAGCCGGGTGGCGGGCACGGGCGTGGAGCGCAGCAGCGAGGGCTCCACCTCCAGGGGCGTGCCGTCCTCCAGGCGGAGCTGCTCCCCGTCCCGATACACCCAGGCGCCGGCATGAGGGTGCGACGCCTCCGGTGCCACGCGCAGCAGCTCGTAGCGGGGCACCATCTCCTGCTGGCTCCCGGGCTGCTCCGAGACGAGGTGCCGCGTCTCCCGGTCGATGAGCCGGCCGCCCAGGCTGCGCTCGATGTCCGTCTCGAGGATGCCGGCGAAGGCGTACTTGTAGCGCATGAGGTAGTCGAGGTGGTTGCGGGCCTGGCGGCGCTGGCGGAGCACGGCCTGTTGCTGCTCCTCGCCGAGCACGGCGAAGGACTCGGTGCCCTCCTCGGGCAGGGAGGCGATCATCCGCTCCAGGAAGTGTACGAAGGGCGCGTCACGCAGGTACGAGTGATAGGTGCCCGTGTCCTCGTCGTCGAAGAGCACCGTGCCGGCGTAGGTGTCCGCCTCCAACTCGCGCACGCCGTAGCGGGCAGGGTTTGCGGCCTCGGGGGGCAGGGCTCCAGAGCGCAGCCAGGTATCGAGCGAGGCCCGCAGCTCCTCGAAGAAGCGACGGGTACGCTGTACGCGAATGCTGTTGCGCCAGTAGTGCGGGCTGCCCGCGGGGGCCAGATCGGCCGGAAGCTCCTTCGCGCGCAGCGTGGGCCAGGCCGCGTCCCGGGCCTCGCGGGCGTGGAGGAGGAAGGCCTCCACGCTGGCGGGAGGTGGGGTCAGCGGTGTGTAGAGGCGTTCGGGTGGGGAGGGGTCCTCCACCGGAGGCATGTCCGTGCGCAGCCGTGGGTGGGCGTGGCCTCCGGGCTCCGCCTGCTCGAAGAGGGTGAGTCGGCACCGGCCGCCGGGCTCCAGCGGGGTGTGTCGATGTTCCGCCAGCCGCAGGCCGGTGAAGCCCGGCTCCCGCGTGGCGTCGAGGAAGCGCTTCCAGGCCTCGTCAGGGATGACTCTCATCGCCCTTGATGCTGGTGGCTCCCCGTGGATCTCGGAAGTGACGAGCTTCCTCGAGGGAGCGGCTCAGGGCTCGCTGCCATCGCTGGTGCGGCAGGGGGTGGCGAGCGGGGAGTCGGTCGGAGCCTGGTGGACTGGCAGGGTGTCGGACTCGGACAGGGGGGTGGTACTCCGGGGCCGCCATCCTCAGCGTGTGGATTGCGTCAGGTACCCCGACTCGCGGGACGAGGGGGCCGGGCGCCTCTCGAAGCGCGGAGGAAAGAGCAATGGGAAAGGCGACCGTCTACTACAAGGAAGGATTCGATGGCAGGAGCGCGGAGCTGGAATTCGGCGACTACGACGAGGATGACCTCAGGAGGCTCAACATCGACAAGGACACCATCAGCTCGCTGAAGGTGGACGATGATGCGAAGATCACCCTCTACGGCCAGGAGCACTTCAGAAGGCCGATGGCGACCTACTACGAGGACGAGAAAGACCTGGGCTCCATCCACAACCGCACCGAGAGCATCAGGGTGGAAAGAAGGGTGTGATCGAGCCCCGGCTCGAGCCCACTCAGGGGTTCGGAGGCCTGCGTGGCCCGCTTCGCTTCAGCGCGTGGCGGGCCATGGGCGTCCGGGGGAGCGGCCTGGCCGCTTGCCTGCCTGGGGAGTGGATGATCGCTGGTTCAACTCCCTTCGCCTTTTCGCATAGACTCCGGCCTCGTCGCCGAGGGGCTTCACCTCCCGGCGGGTGGAGACGAGACGATGCTTTCGAGATGGACAGTGGGGCGGCAGTTCATGGCGGGGCTGCTCCTGATGTCGTCGTTGATCGCCGTATTCATCGTCCTGACGCGTAGGGACACCCAGAACGTCACGGACCTCTCGCGCCAGGTGGTGCGCAGCCACAAGACGCTCGTCGAGCTCGAGCGGGTCTTCTCCCTGGTCAAGGACGTGGACGCAGGGCACCGCGACTACCTCCTCACCGGTAACGAGGCCTCCCTCGAACCCTACCGTCAGGCCCGGAATGGCCTGACCGGGGAGCTCGGGCTCCTGCGCGAGTCCCTCGCTGACAGCGCCGAGCAACTGAAGCACCTGGAGTCGCTCGAAACCCTCGTCGAGCAGATGATGGCCGGCCTGGATGCCAACATCGAGGTACGTCGGACGGAGGGCTTCGAGGCCGCCATGGCCTACGTCCACACCGGCGAAGGCTCGCGGAGCATGGAAGGCATTCACGAGGTGCTTTCGCACCTGCGGCAGGAGGAGTCCCGGCTTCGCGAGGAGCGTGAGGCGAAGCACGCGGAGGCGGATAGCTCCCTGGACAAGTTCTTCTGGATAGATGGCGCCGGGCTCCTGTTCTTCTGGGGGCTGATCGCGCTCCTCATCGGGAGGAACCTGGAGCGCAGGCTCCAGACCGCCATCTCGCAGATGCAGGGCTCGTCGACCGCGCTCCATACGGCGGCCTCGCAGCAGGCCACGGGCGCGAGGGAGCAGGCCTCGGCCACCACGGAGATCTCCACCACCGTGAAGGAGCTGCTGTCCACCTCGCGGCAGATCGCCTCCAGCGCGCAGCAGGTGGCGCGGGTGGCGGACGAGACGGCCGGTGCCGCCCACAATGGCAACGAGACGGTGCAGCATGCCCAGGAGGCCATCGACACGGTGCGCCGCCAGGTGGACGCCATCGTCAACCACATGCTGGAGCTGGGCAAGCGCTCGCAGGAGATCGGCGGCATCCTGGACATCATCAACGAGCTGGCGGAGCAGACGAACATCCTGGCCATCAACGCCACCATCGAGAGCGCGGGGGCGGGAGAGCACGGCCGGCGCTTCGCGGTGGTGGCGGAGGAGATTCGCAAGCTGGCGGACCGGGTGGGCAGTGCCACCAAGGACATCCGCGAGCTCATCGACGAAATCCGCGCTGCCTCCAACACCACCATCATGGCCACCGAGGACGGCGCCAAGGCGGTGCAGAGCAGCGCGAAGCAGTTCAACGACGTGGCCGGCAGCTTCCGGCGCATCGCGGAGCTGGTGCGCGCCAACCTGGACGTGGCGCGTGAAATCGAGCTGAGCACCCAGCAGCAGACGACGGCGGTGGAGCAGGTGAACACCGCCATCCTCGAGGTGGCGCAGACGGCCCGTCAGGTCGAGTCCACCTCCGCGCAGACGCTGCAGACGGCCAACCAGCTCGCCCAGATCTCCAAGCAGGTCCACGCCATCCTCGATTCGCGCACCGCGGCCTGAGTCCGAGCCGACGCGACGCCTAGCGGTGGTCGCGCGGCCTCGAGCGTCGGGACAGCCACTGGGTGAACTGTGCGTACACCGAGTGGGACTGCCACCGGGCGAACAGCGCCTGCCGCTCGTCCGACGACAGCCCGGCGAGGGTCTTCGAGGCCCCCTCTGGAATGAAGACGTTCCAGAGGGTGGACCACGCCTCGGTGCAGCGCGTGCCATCTGGCTCCAGGGCGAGGGTCCCCACGGCCTGCTTGTCCACGAAGGTCTGCGGCCTGCCCTCCTCGTCCATGTAGACCAGCGCGCCGACGAAGCGGCAGGTCCGGGATGGCATCCCGCTGGCGAGCCGCAGCAGGCCCGCCACGCCGATCGTCTCCAGCATGTACTTCGTGACGGGGCCCGGGAAGCCGGCCAGTGAATCCACTGCCAGTCCGCTGTCCTCCACCACGAGCGGTTTCTCGAGCATCGCGAACGCCTGCCGCGCCTTGTCCAGGGACACGGCCTCCAGCGTGCTTCCCTGCGGCTCGATGATGGGCAGCTCGATGCGCTCGAGCTCGAAGCCCGCCGCGGCGACGCACTCCGACAGGACCTTCGCCTTCCCGCGATTGGTACTTACGAACCTGATCTTCTCCACGGACCGCTCTCCTCTCGAGGGCTCGGGGCTCAGAACCATTTGGCGGGGAAGGGAGGCGGCTCGTAGGAGTCGAGGTAGGAGAAGACGTCCTCCGGCTCCCGGGCCAGGTGGTAGAGGTGGCGGTGGTGCTGCGCGCTGGCGAAGCGCTCCTGGAAGAGGTGCTCGAACAAGGCCAGCAGCGGCTCCCAGAAGCCCTTCGCGTTCATGAAGATGATGGGCTTGCGATGCAGGTGCATCTGCTTGGCCGCGAGGATCTCCAAAGTTTCATCCAGCGTGCCGAAGCCGCCGGGCAGCACCACGAAGGCGTCGGCCCTCGCCTCCATGGCCGCCTTGCGGGCGCGCAGGTCATGCGTGACGACGAACTCGTTGGCCTGCTCGAAGACATAGGGGGTGCCGCGCATCACCTCGGGGATGACGGCGATGACCTCGCCTCCCTGCGCTTGCGTGGCGTTGGCCACCGCTCGCATCAGCCCGGTGTTGCCGCCGCCGAAGACGAGCCTGTCTCCGCGCCGGCCGATCTCCGCTCCCAGCGCGGAGGACACCTCGAACCAGTCCTGCTCCACCACGTCGCTCGAGGAGCAGTAGACGCAGATCGTCCGGGGCGCCTTGCGCGGTAGGGCGATCACCGTCCGGTCCTCCGGCACCTCGCGCAGGGACTCGTCGAGCAGACGGTTCACCTCAGGGTTTCCGCTGTGGCGGAGGCGCTCGACGGTCGAGAGTCCCAGCTCGCGCATGAAGGGGCGGACCGGCTCCGGAGTCTCCTGCACGCAGTGGCGCAGGTCGGTGCCCATGCGGCGGACCGTCTCCGGGATTCCGAGCTCCAGGAGCGCGTCGCGCAGGTGCTCGTAGACGGGTTGCGTGCGCTGAGCGACCTCCCGCTGCAGCACCTGGAAGTCGATCAGCGAGGCCTGGTGCAGCGGGCGGTACTCCTTCCACAGTTGCTCGACGGACTCGGCGAGCTCGGGCCGTTGGGCGAGCGTCAGCAGCAAGGGCCGGGTGACGATGCCCATCCGGAGATCATCATTCTCCCCCTGCTCCTCGCGGTGCTCGATGACGCTGACGATGTCGTCCACGTCCTGGAAGATGGTGCTGAAGTGCGCCACCGCGGCGGCGGGCAGGGGGCCGCGGCCGTTGAGGGCGAAGGCGCTGTCGATGGTGTACGCCACCGCCACCCGGGCCCCCTCATAGCGTTTCTCACGCCATGGCTCGAGCATCGCCGGCTCGGGGTACGTGTGGTGCCTCTCCCAGAGGAACATCGAGAAGAGGTGGAGGATGTAGCGGATGGACGCTTCGGTGAACTCGGCCGGGCAGCGTCTGGACTGCCCGGCCATCAGCGTTATCAACGCGCCGGTGAAGGGCGTGGCGCTCGCTTCGCCGAAGCGCCGGGCGAAGGTCATCCGCCCGGAGCGCATGGGGGTGCGATCCACCGTGTCGTCGGCGATGGCGGTCGCCTCCATGCTGAGCAGCAGTGTGGGCAGGGCGTCGATGTGCCGCTGGGTGATTCCTCCGGACGCATCGGCGGCGGCGAGGAACATCAGGGGGATGAGCACGAACGAGGGCTGGGGGCTCTCGATGGTGATGTGGTTGAAGAAGGGGCGCAGTTCCGGGGGGATGGGCGTCTCGTGGACCTTACGCAGCGCCTCCGCCAGTAGTGGGCGGCAGGTGGATTCGATGCGTTGGAACAGGCCGCGGAAGTGCTTGGGGAACTGGAGGGGAATGGTGGCGGGGGCGGCGGGCATATCGCCTGAGATTTTACCGTGCGATGAGAATGGGTCACGTGCCATCGCCCCGAAAATGTCCTGAAATGTCAGGAAATGAGGAAATATGTCGTATGGGAGGATGTCTGGAAAAGTGTCAGACGTGGCTCGAATCCCCGGATCGAATCCTCTGACACCTTCCCAGGGGAATCCTCTGACACCTTTCCAGCGGGCGTCTCTACGGTGACGGCTTCACCGCACACGCCTGTTCGTAGCGGCGCAGCGTCTTCTGGAAGGACTGACGCAGCGTTGCCGAGGCGTTTTCGTGCAGCGAGTCCAGCGCGCGCCGCTGGAGGGACGTGCTCTCCTCACAGCGGCCGAGCTGGAAGAGGAGTGAAGCGTAGGTGTCGAGGATGGCCGCGTTGCCCGGGGCAAGCTTCACGGCGCGCTCGGCCGAGGCCAGTCCCTTGGCCGCCTGGTTCGTCCCCTCGTAGAACCAGGCGAGGCTGTTGAGCGCATTCGCGTCGTCCGGGGAGAGTTCCACCGCTCGCACCAGCGCCTTCTCCTGCTCGAAGGCGAGGGCCGCCGTCTCGCCCAGTCCCCGCGCCAGCAACAGCCACGCCGGACCGCTGTCCGGGTGCGCCTCCACCAGCGTCCGCGCGAGGGCGAGCCGCTCGGAAGGTTTGTCGGTGAAGTATTCCGCCTGAAGGACCGTGGCGCTCACGCTGGAGGGCGCCTCGCTCAACGCCTGCGCTACCTCGGCCCGGGCCTGCGTCAGCCGCTCCTCGACCGTGGCGGGACCTGGCGCGAGCAGGCGCAGCCGTGCGCGGAGGGCATGCACGTCGCCGCCGTCGAGCGGCCTCTCCTCCATCTTCCTGGGCACCTCGGGCAGCGGAAGAGTGAGGACGGCGTAGCGCCCGGTATCGACGTAGGTACGCAGTCCGCCCGACAAGTCCTCCACGCCCGCGAAGGTCGCGGCGAAGGCCTGGCGCGGCTCCTGGGCCCGGGCAAGCTGCTCCTGGAAGGCGGCGAAGCGCTCGGCGTGCTCGTTCATCAGGTAGTGCACCCACAGCCAGGCCGAGCCGTAGTACCGCTGCATCCCGGCTTGATCGAGCTCGCCGAGCTCATCCCAGTGCCACAGCTCCTCCAGGGTGAGCCAGCCGTGCTCGCGCACGTAGCCGAGGTACCAGCGGTGAGGGCGCCCGAGCACGACCTCGGCCGAGGCACCCTTGAAATGGAGTGTTTCGAGGTAGGTGGCCAGCCCCTCCGCCACCCAGCGGGGCTGGCGCAGCA
>QKJM01000517.1 GCA_003249315.1 Archangium sp. | reverse complement strand
TCACCTCCGCCACCGACTGTCCCTGAAAGGGGTACTTCGCCACCCCCATGGAGGGGCCACGTCACCGCCGCTCGCGCACCACCAGGTCGCGTCGGGCGGAGAGGCCCCGATCATCGGTGACGAGAATCTCGTGGGTGCCCGGCGACGGCGCCCACCACACCCGCTCATCCGCGGGCGCAGAGGCCAGGAAGGCTCCATCCACGAACCACGTCAGCTCCCGCACTCCCGCGACCTCGGCCTCCAGCGGCACCTCCTGCTGCTCCGGCGCCACGCCCGGAATCAGCAGCGCCACCTGCCCTCGCGCCGGGGAGACGATTTCGGGCGCCTCCCGCCGCCCTCCCGGCTCGCAGCCCGGTGCGTACGCGGGAGGCTGTGGCAACAAGCGGTGCTGGTCCGCCAGCCAGCGTCGGATGCTCGCCGGCCAGGAGAGGTACACCCGCCACTCCGTCTCCCGGCCTGCCCGGCACGCGGGACTCACCACCAGCCCCGTCCTCACCTCCACCTCCACTCGCTGGTGGTAGGGGCACGGCTCCGTGGGCACGTGCGTCCGCCGCGCGTACACGTAGCGCGTCTGCGCGCACGCCTCCGTGGGCAGGTGCCCCGAGTAGGCGCACACCTCCACCCGCGTCAGGTCCGCCGAGGGCATCGCGTCCTCCTCCACCTGTCGCCCCCGAGGCCCCAGCCCCTCGAGGATGTCGAAGAGCAGCGGCCCCGCAGCGTCCGCACCCACCAGATGCACGCTGGGGCCATTGTCGAAGTTGCCCACCCACACCACCGCCGTGTGCCGGGGACCGCTCCCCGCCGCCCACGCGTCCCGGTGGCCGAAGCCCGTCCCCGTCTTCCAATGCACCCGCGGCGGCAGGCCCGTCAGCCGACGCCGTGCCGGGAAGTCCGGCCGATCCTTCAGCGACAGCGCTCGCCTCGTCAGCCACGCCGCCCCCGCCGAGAAGAGCGGCCTCGCCTCCTCTTCTTCCGGCCTCCCCTCCTCCAGCAGCTTCAGCGGGCGCGCACTCCCGTCCTCCGCCAGCGCCAGGTACACCCCCGCCAACTCCAGCGGGGTGAGCTCCAGACCCCCCACCGCCGCCGACAGCCCATAGTGCCCCGGATCCGGGTGCAGGCTCTCCACCCCCGCCCGCCGCAACACTCCCAGGAAGCGCTCCACCCCTACCCGCTGCAGCAACTGCACGAAGGGCAGGTTGAGCGACTGCGAGAGCGCGTCCTCCAGCCGCACCAGCCCCTGGAAGCGCCCGTCGAAGTTGCGCGGCGCATAGGTGCCGTACGTCGTCGGCACGTCCGCCACCAGTTGCTCCGGCCCCGCCAGGCCTTGATCGAGCGCCAGCGCGTAGAGGAGCGGCTTGAGCGCCGAGCCCGGCGAGCGCGGCGTGGCGAAGCCCACGAGCTGTCCTCCGTGCTCCGCGTCGAAGAAGTCAAAGTTGCCCACCAGCGCCACCACCTCCGCCCGCTCCCTGTCCACCACCACCGCGGCCCCGTTGTGGATGCCCTTCGTCGCCAGCTCCGCCGCCGCCTCCTCCATCTGCCGCTCCACCAGCCGCTGCGCCCCCGCCTCCAGAGTGGTGCGCAGCCTCTCCTCCCCCGGCCGCTGTGCCCGCAGCCACACCGCCGCGTGCGGCGCCTCCCTCGGGAAGGGCCTCAGCTCCCGAGGCACCCGCGTGGCCCGCACCTCCGCCAGCGCCTGCTCCGCCGTCACCCTCGCCCCCTCCGGCCCCAGCGGCAGCGCTTCCTCCTCGAAGAGCCGCTGCGCCACCTCGTCCCTCGCCTCCTTCAGCCGCTCCGCGTTCTCCCGCGTCGGATAGCGCCGGTTCGGGTTCTGTGGCACCGCCAGCAGCGTCGCCACCTCCGCCGCGCTCAGGTGCGTCGCCCGGTGCCCGAAGTACGCCAGCGACGCCGCCTCCACCCCCTCCACGTTCCTCCCGTACGGCACGAATCGCAGGTACGCCGCCAGGATCTCCTTCTTCGTCAGACGCAGCTCCAGTTGCACCGCCCTGAGCGCTTCCACCGCCTTCGAGCTGAAGGTGCGTGGCCTCGGCTCCAGCACCCGTACCAACTGCATCGTCAGCGTCGAGGCCCCCGACACCCGACGGCCCCTCTGCGTGTTCGTCAGCGCCGCTCGTGCTACCGCCAGCGGATCCACCCCCAGGTGCCAGTGGAAGCGCTTGTCCTCCAGCGCCAGCAGCGCCTCCACGTACGCGGGCTCCAGCTCCTCCAGATCCGTGGGCCCCCTCCACCGCTCGTCCGGCGCCAGGAAGACGTGCGCCGGCGTCCCGTCCCGGTACTCCACCACCACCGAGTGCCCGGTGCTCAGGCGCTCGGGTAGCGGGACGATCCAGGCCGCCACCAGGGAGGCCAGGGTGAGGATCGACAGGACCACCGCGGCTCGCAGCAGTCCTCTTTTGACTCCTGGTGGGAACATGGGGGCTCGGCACCCTCACCCCGTCCCTCTCCCAGAGGGAGAGGGGTGGGGGCTACAGCAGGTAGTCCTTCCACGGACCCGAGATTTCCACCGTGCCTCCCGCCTCTCTCGCCCAGATGCGCGGATCGTACATCGCCTCCGCTTCCACCGGCGGCAAGGTGAACTTCCCCGACGTCACCGCCCTCACCGCGTACACCACCTTCTTCGTCTCCTTCGGCCCCAGGCTCCCGAACACCTCCACCCGATCATCCCGGATGTTCACGTAGTCCGCGCTCCACTGCGCGTCGCTCGACGCCCACTCCACCTGACCCCCTCTTCCCAGTCGCGCGTTCTCGATCTCCCAGCCCGCGGGCAGGCGATCCACCAGCGCGATGTTCTGGATGCGCTCGCCCGTGGTGTTCCTCACCTCCACCTCCACGTAGATGAGATCCGCCAGGTTCATCGGCTCGCTCCCCACCTCCAGCTCCTCGCCCTCCAGCGTGCGGAAGCGCCTCGCGAGCTTCAGCCCCTCGCCCCCCGTGCGGTACTGCCCGTCCACACGCACGCCATCGCTCGTCATCACCAGGAAGAGCTTCCCCTCTCCCTTTTCCGCAACCTTCAGGCGTAGCCCCTCACGCTCGCTCGCGCGCACCAGTGCCCAGGTCCGATCCGACGCCCTCGCCTTCCCTCCCGGTCTCGGAGCCACCTCCTTGCCATCCGCCATCAGCACCGGGGGGGTGAACTTCGCCGCCGCTCCCGCCACCCGCTTGCCCAGGCCCGTAATCCCCCAGACCAGCTCCTGCGTCGTGTAGTAGCCGCTGCGATGCCCCGCCAGCGAGTCCGCGACCCGCTGCGCCAGCGGCTCGCCCGCCGGGTCATCCTCGAACAGATCCTGGAAGGTGCTCAACATGAAGCCGCGCCGACGCCGATCCGAGTAGAAGGACCAGCCGTTCCACCGCTCCTCCAGCACCGGCGACACGTCCGGATTGCGCAGATCCTTCTCGTAGCGACGGTCTCCCGCCAGGTACAGCGCCGCCTTCAGCATGTACTCCTGCTCGGCCCGCTGACTGTTGCTGTAGATCTTGCGACCCCCCAGGCTCTCCAGCACCTTCTGTGCTCGCGCCTTGTGGCCCTTGCCCGCCAACGCCAGCACGTAGTGCATGTAGGCCTCCGAACCATCCCAGTAGGAACCGTTGGACGAGCGGCCCTCCATCCGCGCCACTCGCTGGTTCATCCAGCTCAGCGCGTCGTCGAGGCGATCCTGCGGCACCGGGTAGCTCCGCTTCTGCGCGTCCAGCAGCATGTGGGTGGCATACGCAGTTCCCCAGTCCACCGGCTCGGTGGCACCCGGCCAGTAGCCGAAGCCCCCCGAGGGCGTCTGCATGGACAGCACCCGCTTCACCCCCGACATCACCATGTCCTCCAGCTTCCCACCCGCCGTCAGCGTGGGATCCACGCTGTCGATCAGCTCGGAGACATAGAGCAGCGGCCGGGTGGAGGACGTCGTCTGCTCGATGCAGCCGTAGGGATAGCGAACCAGATAGGAGAGGTGCTGGAAGGACTCGGCGTAGGGATTCGTCGTCACCCAGAAGGTGCTGCGCTCGCTGGTGGGCAACCAGCCCTGGAGGTACGGCGCCAGGTCCAGCGTGCCCTCGGCCAGCTCCATCCGCTGCACCCGCCGCTCGCGCGGACCCGAGGGGAGGAAGGGCACGTCAAGCTGCTCGAAGGAGGTGTGCCCCCCGCCCTCCGCCGTCACCTTCAGCCGCGCCGCTCCCACCGCCTGCACCGCCGTGGCCTGGAAGACGAGCGTGGCCGCCTTTCCATCCTCCAGCCGTACCCGACCCTCGCTCTTCCCCTTCAGCTTCAGCGGCGAGGGCATGGACGCCGGCACCTCCATGCCTGGCACCGGCAGGTTCTCCGCCGTCAGCGACACCTTCACCTCCTGCGCCTTGCCCGAGAGGTTGGTGACGAAGACGGGAATCTGAATCTCATCCCCCTGGCTGAGGAAGCGAGGCAGCGTCGTCTGCAACACCAGCGGATCCCTCACCCGCACCTGCGCGCTGGCACGGCCAATCCGCTTGGGACCGCTCGTCACCGCCATCACCCGCACCGCGCCGCGGTACTGCGGCAGCTTGAAGGGCACGCGCAGCTTGCCGTCCGCCGGCACCGGCAACACCCCGCTCCACAGCGCCACCGGCTTCACCGGCTGCACCCGGCCCGCCGCCCCTTCCCCACCCTCTCCGTCACCGCCCGTGGAGCGGCTCGCGCCCGCTGGCGGAATCAGCAGCGTCCACCCCAGCGTCTCGTACGTCTTCACCCCCAGTGCCCTCCGGGTGAAGAGCGCCTGGAGCGGATCCGGACTCTGGAAGCGGGTGAGCGAGAGGATGCCTTCGTCCACCACCGCCACCGTGGCGACGGTGCCCGGCTCCACCCCGCCCAGCTCCAGATCCACCGTGAGGGTGTCGTTGGAGCGCACCTCCGATGGCACCTTCAACGTAACGGCCTGCGTGTACTCCACCGGCTCCAGCGGCAGGCTCTCCACCCCGAAGGCCCGGTCCGGCATGAAGGCCTCGGCCGACTCCAGGTGCGGATCCTTCACCAGGAAGGCACTCACGTAGACGTTGGGCACGAAGGTGGCCGGGGTGAAGCGCCACGTCACCTCGCCGGGCTCCACCGCCACCCACTCGGAGGCCCGCACTTCGTCCGTCTCCGCGGTGAAGAGCATCCTCCCCCGGTACGGCGCCTTCACCTTCACCACCACCTCCTCCCCCACCCTCGCCGAGCGCGGAAGCTCCAGCACCAGCGAGGTGGGCCGCGCCGGACGCGGCGTCTGATCCACCCGCGCGCTGCCCTCGTCGTCCCAGTAGTAGCGACCGCGACCCTCGAGCTGCAGATCCGTCTGCGCCGCCCCGGACCTCACCCGCACCAGGTAGCCGGCGGAGTCCATGGCCGGCGTCACCTGGAAGGAGAACCTTCCGCCCTCGGGCTTGACGGTGGTGCGGCCCTCACGCACGGGGCGCAGGTGGCGCTGGTAGCGCTCCTCGCCCGTCCCCTCGTCATAGAAGTAGCCATACTCCTCGTCCAGGCGCAGGTACTCCACCTCCAGCGCCTGGGGTGACTGGGCAAGGAGCGCCCCCTGCCAATCCACCACCACGCCGGTGACGGTGAAAGGCTTGCGCGCCTCCACCTTCTGCGTATTGGCCTGGAGGCCCATGTAGTACGCCTCGGGGTGTACCGGAACGCTCGCCTCACCCAGCGTGGAGCGACCGCTGCCGGCCTCGAAGACACTGGCCTGCGCCACCAGCCGCGCCGGCCCCTTGAAGCCCCCCGCCTCCTGCGGCGCCGGGCACTTCAGCAGCGCTCGGCCCTGCTCATCCAGCACACCCTTCACCTGGCCCAGCACCATGGCCTTGTCCGAGCCCCCCTGGCGCCACACCCCATAGGTGTACTGGCCATTCTCCTTCGGCCGGAAGACGGACGGCTCCAGCCGGCACGTCACCTCCACCGGGCTGCCCTCGGCCGAGCCGCCGAAGAGGTACGCGGCCTCCACGCCCACCGGCACCTCCTCGCCCCGCACATAGCCGGACTTCTCCGTCCGCGCCGTCACCTTCATCCGCTCAGGGACGAACTCCTCCACGTTGAGGCCGTACTGCGCCACCTGCCGCTCCGCCACGCGCAACACCACACGGTACGCCCCCGTGTCCTGGTACGCCTCGAAGGGCACGTCCAGCGCCACCACGCCGGCCTCGTTCGTCTTCAGCGTCACCTTCTTCAAATCCCTCCCGCGCGGATCCACCACCTTCAGCTCCACCGGCATGCCCACTGGCGGCGCCGCGTCGTCCTGCCCGCGCAGCACCGCCACCACATGCGCGGTGTCCCCCGGCCGGTACACACCCCGGTCCGAGTACAGCGCCGCCCGGTACGGCTTCTCCGATCGGTACGGCTCGCCCTGCACGTCCGCGTTGGCGATCTCCGTCTTCAGCTCGCTGTACTTGAGGTAGGTGAGTTCCTCGCCCCGGCGAGCAATGAGGGCGAAGGGCTCGGCGGTGTCCACCCCCGGCTTGGGCACCCTCAGCCGGCACCCCTCGGCGCCACTCGTGGTGCAGCGGGCCACCGACTGCCCGCTCTTCTTCATCAGGGACACCTCCACCCCGGACAGCGGCTCGGTGCTCTCCATGCCCAGCGCCCATACCCGCACCTCCTCCTGATCCGTGGAGTCCCGGGGCACCGCGCCCCGCTTGGCCACCAGGCTCAAATCGGTCAGGAGGATCCGCGAGGCGGCCACCTGTCCGCGCCCTCCGGCGGTGAGCTCCACCAGGCCGCGAGTGCTCGCGGGCACCAGGCTACCCACGTCCACGTAGGTGGTGGTGAGCGTGTCCTCCTCGCCCCGCAGCGGCAACGTCTTGCGCACCAGCACGTTGGAGGTGCGCTCGTCCGCGCGCTCGCCGTAGTCGTTGCTCATCCAGAAGACGAGGTTCTCCGGAGGGACGTGCCGTACCACCAGCTCCACCGAGTCCAGGTTGAGGTGGCTGAGGGGCAGGTTGCGCCAGGCGCTGCGTGGCAAATAGCGACCCGTGGTGGCGAAGCGAAGCTGCGGGCTGCGCGCGGAGATGGAGAAGGAGCGCTCGAAGGTGGAGAGCAGCGTGCCGCCCGTGGGAGAGGTGGCTCCCGCATCGATGCGCAGCGCGTAGGTGCCCCGCTTGAAGTCCCCGAGGATACGGAAGCCCTGCCGCGAGGGCGACACGGAGAACTTCACTGGCGGCTCGAAATGGATGACGTCCGCGGCCACCTCGTCCTCCAGGCCACAGCGCTCCCTTTGACTCCAGTGACGGTAGCGCGCATCCGAATCTCCGGCCTCGCCGTCCACTTCGTGGCAGCGGACCTCGATGTAGTGGCCGGTGGCGCCCTCCTGGGTGAAGGCGTGGGAGATCTCGATGCGCCGGCCCACCTTCAGCTCGAAACCTGCCTCCGCCGGAGGGGCGGTGAGCGCATCCTGCTCCGCCGCGGA
>QKJM01000929.1 GCA_003249315.1 Archangium sp. | reverse complement strand
TGGTGATGTTGGTATTGCCGCGGTTGCTGTCGGTGTACCTGCCGCCGGGCGCGCTGCTGGGTGGAGCCATGGGGGCCCTGGCCGCGACGCTGGTGGTGCGTGCCTCGCTGCGAGCCGTGGTGGGGAAGCCCAGTCGGGTGCTCGTCGTGGGTGAGGGGCTGAAGGCCCTCGCGGTGGTCTCGGCGGTGGAGCAGGGCGGAGAGGGCTCCTTCCAGGTGGTGGCCACGGTGGCGCCCCGGCCGGAGGAGGAAGGGTGCGATCCCGTGGATGTGCTGGCCGAGAGGCTGGGGGCTCGCTTCGTGGTGCTGGCCTCGGACGACACTCGCGGGACGGGGTGGATGGAGGCGCTGCTGCGCTGCCGCCTGGCCGGTCGTCGCGTATACGACGCCGCCGGTTTCTGCGAGCGTGTGCTGCGCCGCATCCCCGTGCAGCACCTGCGCGCCAGTGACTTCGCCTTCGCGGACGAGCTGACGGTGTCCCGGACGCGACAGGTGCTCAAGCGGGTGTTCGACATCGTCGTGGCCTCGACACTGCTGCTGGGCTCCGCGCCCCTCCTGGTGGTGGTGGCGGTGGCGCTCAAGCTCGACTCGCCAGGGCCTCTCTTCTACAGGCAGGAGAGGGTGGGCCGTAGGGGCCGGACGTTCCAGTTGTGGAAGTTCCGCAGCATGTGCATGGACGCGGAGAAGGACGGCGCGGTGTGGGCGCGGGTCCAGGACGAGCGCGTCACCCGGGTGGGCCGTGTCATCCGCAAGACACGGATCGACGAGATTCCCCAGGTCTTCAATGTGTTGATGGGAGACATGAGCTTCGTGGGGCCTCGGCCGGAGCGCCCCGTCTTCGTCGCGCAGCTCCGGAGCGTGATTCCCTTCTACGGGCTGCGTGAGGCGGTGAAGCCTGGAATCACCGGGTGGGCACAGATTCGCTACCCGTATGGAGCGTCGGTGGAAGACGCTCGTCACAAACTGGAGTTCGACCTTTATTACGTGAAGAACGGCTCCCTGTTCCTGGATCTCGGCATCATCTTTCACACCGTGCGCCACGTGTTGCTGGGGCGGGGAGCACGGTGATGGGCCCGGGGTCGGGTAGGGGCTGATGGGGGGTCCGGCGGCGGAGCGTTCGCGAGGGCGATGGAGAGGGAAGAGGACCATGGTCGAGTCGGAATCGCCTCTCGACGAGGCGTGGGATGAAGAGGTGTCCGAGGCGCGCCGCGCCGTGGGCCGGAACGCGCTCGTACGGCCGCTGGACGAGAGGCCGACACGGATCGTCGCCATGGGCGGGGGCACGGGGCTGCCAATGGTGTTGAGGGGCCTGGCGCGGCGGGCCGAGCCTCGGCTGGGGGAGCCGGGACTGGACATCACCGCCGTGGTGGCGATGAGCGATGATGGAGGCAGCTCGGGCCGGCTGCGGCGCACACGGGGGATGCTGCCGCCCGGGGACGTGCGCAACTGTCTGGTGGCGCTCGCGGGGGGCAAGAGTCGCAGTGCTCTCAACGAGGTGTTCCAGTACCGCTTCGCCGGACGGCGGGGGCTCGCCGGTCACGCGGTGGGCAACTTGCTGATTGCCGCGCTGGCCGAGCTCAAGGGGGACTTCCTGGAGGCGGTGCGCCTGTCCGGGGAGCTGCTCGGGGCGAAGGGGACGGTGCTGCCGAGTACGGTGTCGCCGGTTCAACTGGTGGCACGGTTGGAGGACTCCACCGAGGTGGTGGGGGAGAGCAACATCTGCCGCGTCCTCGGACGCATCCGGCGGGTGTCGCTCAGCCCCCAGGCGCCCCCTCCCTCCGAGGGGCTGCTGGAGTCCCTCTACACCTCGGATCTGATCGTCATCGGCCCGGGCTCGCTGTACTCGAGCGTCATGCCGAACCTGCTGGTGGACGGGGTGGCCCAGGCGCTGCGTGAGTCGCGAGCGCTGAAGGTGATGGTGGCCAACCTGATGACGCAGCCGGGGGAGACGGACGGCATGGACTGCCTGGAGCACGTGCGGGCGGTGATCGAACACGTGGGTCCGGTACTGGACGCGGTGTTGCTCAACGGTTCCTCGCTCCCAGGGGAGGCCGTGCATCGCTATGCATACAAGGGCTCGCAGCCGGTGCGGGTGGATCGTCGGGCGTTGATCAGCGCGGGGGTGGTGCCGGTGGAGGCGGACCTGCTCAAGGCCGGGTGCAGAATCCGACACGACAGCCGCAAGGTGGCGCGCTGCCTGCTCAAGATGGCGCGCACCGGCTTGTAGCCAGGCGTGCTCGTCTCCACCTTCTGGCTGACTCCATGGAAGCCAGACAGCGCACTCGCACACCAGGCGTCTTCGAGGTGACGGACCGGGCCGCCTTCATGGCGCTCGAGTCGGAGTGGAATGCCCTCGTGGCCGCCACCGCCGACGAGCCCTTCCACAGACACGAGTTCCTCCGTGTCTGGGTGGACAACTTCGCCCCGGAGGCCCGGCTGCGGGTGTTGACGCTGAGGGATGGGGAGGGGCGTCTGGTCGCGGCCCTTCCGTTGGTGGCCGGGCGTGCCCTGCTCTCCGGGGTGCCGGTGCGGCGGCTCTCCTCCACGGCCAACCCGCACTCGTGTCGTTTCGATCTGCTCGCCCGCGAGCCCGAGAGCGCCGCGGAGACCTTCCTCGCGCACCTGCGGAGGGATGGGAGCTGGGACGTGCTGCTCCTCACCGACGTGCCCGAGGGTGGGGCCGGGTGGTGCCTGGACGAGGCCGCGCGGGCGGCTGGACTGCCCCGGGGGAGCTGGGAGTCCCTGCGCTCGCCGTACGTGCCGCTGCCGGCCTCCTGGGAGGCCTGCCAGGCGACGCTGTCCTCCAGGTTCAAGGCCAACTGCCGTCGGCGGCGTCGCAAGCTGGAGGAACGGGGCCGGGTGGAGGTGGAGCGAGTGGAGGGCGGCCTGGAGCTGGAGGCCCGGTTGGAGGAGGGCTTCGCGCTCGAGGCCAGCGGGTGGAAGGGCCGGCGGGGCACGGCCATGGCGCAGGACGGGCGCACCCGCGGCTTCTACTCGGAGCTGGCACACGAGGCGGGGTACGCGGGCCGCCTGGCGTTGTACTTCCTTCGCCTGGACGGGCGCGCGGTGGCCTTCCAGTACGGGCTGTGCCACGGCGGGCGCTACTTCCTCCTCAAGCCCGGTTATGACGAGTCGCTGGGCGAGTGCAGCCCGGGCCAGCTCCTCATGGAGGAGGTGCTGCGCGACTGCGTCGCCCGCGGCCTGCGCGAGTTCGATTTCCTGGGGCCGGACATGGTGTGGAAGCGGGACTGGACGGAGCGCGTCCGCCGCCACTCCTGGCTCTACGTTTTCAACGACACGGCCTTCGGTCGCGCGTTGTGCGCGGCGAAGTTTCGCTGGGGCCCGAGTGTCAGGGAGGTGGTGGCCAGATGGACACGGTGAAGCATTCCCGACTCTTCGTTCCGGCCCTGCCCACGCTGTGGCCGAGCATGCTGCTGGCCCGGCGTACACCCACGGCCTTCATGCCCTTCGGCGCCTCCAACGTCCGTTGGTTCTACTTCGCCCGCAACGCCGTCTGGCTGACGGTGAAGATGCTGGGACTGGACAAGGGCGAGGTGCTCATGCCGGCCTGGCACCACGGGGTGGAGGTGGAGGCACTGGTGGACGCGGGGGCCGCGCCACGCTTCTATCGGGTGGACTCGCGCTGGGAGGTGGATCTGGACGATGTGGAGCGGCGGATCGGCCCCAGGACGAGGGCGCTCTACTTCATCCACTACGCGGGCTTCCCCGGCCCCATCGCCGAGATGCGCCGGCTGGCCGACAGGCACGGTCTGCCGCTCATCGAGGACTGCGCGCTGTCGCTGCTCGCCTCGGACGGCTCGGTGCCGCTGGGGACGACGGGGGACGTGAGCCTCTTCTGCCTCTACAAGACGCTGCCCGTGCCCCACGGCGGGGCGCTGGTCGTCAACGGCCCCCGGCAGTACTCCCTGCCCGAGCTGCCTCCTCCTCCCTTCACCTCCACGTTCAGCCACGTGGTCTCCTCGATGCTGCGGAACCTGGAGCTGCGGGCGGGGGCGCTCGGTCGGGGGCTGCGCGGCCTCCTGCGCGGCCTGGGCCGGGGGGTGGTGAAAGCGTCGGACCTCGAGCGGGTGGCCACGGGGACGCGACACTTCGACCGGCGCCACGTGGACCTGGGGATGAGTCCGCTGGTCCGGCGCCTCGCCGAGGCGGAGGATCTGGAGGCCGTCATCGAGAGGCGGCGCCGCAACTACTTCTTCCTGCTGGGCCGGCTCCGGGACGTGTCCCCTCCCGTCTTCAACCAGCTCCCCGCGGGGGCCTGCCCCCTCTTCTACCCACTGGTGGTGGAGGACAAGGCGGAGGTGATGGCGCGGCTGAACGTGCGGGGCATCGAGGCCATCGACTTCTGGCGCCACTTTCACCCGGCGTGTGACGCGTCCGCCTTCCCCGAGGTGGTGCAGCTCCGGCGGAGCATCGTGGAGATTCCCTGCCATCAGGATCTCTCGCCGGAGGTGATGGCGCAGGTGGCCTCCGAGGTGCGCCGCGCGGTGGCCTCGGATTGCCGGAGCCGCAAGCACGTGGGCTGAATGGAGGAAGCCGGTGATTCGCGACTCGGAGCTGAGTCCCTCCCCGGACCGCGGACGGTGGCTGGAGGTAGGCACCGTGAGGGAGGTGGGGCGGCTCGCGGGGATGCGGCTGGAGTGGGACGCCCTGCTCGATGAGAGCGACGCGGGCCCCTTCAACGCCTGGGAGTGGTTGTACCCCTGGTGTCGGCGCATCGCCCCGGAGCGGAGGCCCCTCGTGCTGGAGGCTCGCGAGCGCGGCGGGGTGCTGGTGGGTCTTCTGCCGTTGGGCCTCCATGCGCTACGGGTGGCGGGCCGCCGGGTGCGGAGGCTGGCCTTCCTGGGCGAGACGCACGTGGGCAGTGACTACCTGGACGTGGTCGCCCGGCGCGGACGGGAGGAGGAGGTGGCGCGCGCCTTCGCCGCGAGCCTGTGGGAACTCCGGAGCCACTGGGACGTGCTGGAGCTCACGGATCTGGACGAGGACTCGCCGACGCCGCGGGTGTTGAGGGAGTGCTTCGCGAGGGCGGGGGCGGAGCTGGAGGTGACGGCGCGTCACGAGTGCCCGTACGAGTCTCTGTCTCCTGGGGAGTCCTTCGACACCTTCCTGCGGCGCACGCGCCGCCGGGACAACTACCTGCGCCGACGCCGGTGGCTGGAGCGGCAGGAGGGCTTCCGCATCGAGAGGACGGAGGCCCCGGGGGCCCTGGCCGGCCCCCTCACGCACTTCTTCCGGCTGCACGCGGCGAGGTGGGCCTCGGAGGGGGGCTCCCAGGGCATTCGAGGCCGGGGCGTGGAGGCCTTCCACCGCGATGCCACACGGTTCCTAGCCGAGCGCGGCCGGCTGCGGCTCTATACCCTCGAGGTCGGCGGACAGGCCGTGGCCTCGGTGTACGGCATCCTCCACCGGCGCACGTTCTTCTACTTCCAGTCCGGGTATGCGCCCGACTGGCGCCACCGCAGCGTGGGGTTGGTGCTGGTGGGGGCGACCTTCCGGGACGCCCTCGAGGAGGGCCTCACCGGGTACGACTTCCTGCGAGGTACGGAGGCGTACAAGTCCGACTGGAGCTCCCGGCGGCGGCGCACCGTGTCCCTGCGGGTGCTGGCGCCCGGAGGGACGGGGCGGTGGCTCGTGCGGCGCGAGGAGGCCCTGCGACGGGGACGCGAGCTGGCGAAACGCGTGCTGCCCGCGCCCGTCGTCGAGCGGGTTCGCGGGTGGCGGCGCCGTGCGTCCGCCCTCCGCGGGTAGGGGCGCCTACTTCCCCAGTTCCTGACGGAGCTGGGCGATGGCCGCCAGGAGCTGGGGCGGCTGCATATCGGTCGGCACCTCCACGGCGAAGCGCTCGAAGCGCTCCAGGGCCTTCTCCTTGTCGCCATCCCGGATGGCGATGGCGCCCAGGAAGAGCAGTGCCTCCTGCGCGTCCGGATACAGATCCAACAGCCGCAGCAGCTCCTTCTCAGCGCCCGCTATGTCTCCACCGGTGGCTCGCAGCACTCCCTTGTGTACCCGCAGCTCCACGTTGAAGGGATCCACCGCCAGACCCCGGTTGATGACGCGCGCCGCGTCGTCGAACTGCTGGCCGCGGATCAGCTCGTGGCTCAGCATGGCCGCCGTCTCCAGGTCGTCCGGGTTCTCCTTGAAGCGCTGCCAGGCCTCGTCCAGCGCCGGATCCTGCTGCGGAGGCCGCGCCGAGGCCGTCGCCCCCGGAGGCATCCGCCCGGTGGGGGCCTGCTCCTCTCCGCGCGGTTGCAGCTCCGACACCAGCACGTAGCTGAGCAGGCCGAAGAAGATGACCACGCCGCCTCCCCACAGCGCGCCCGTGAGCTGCGGGGACAGTGCTCCGGGGGTGGGGGCCGCCGCGGGCCGGGCCTCCGTCGTGCCCGTCTGCCCCTGTGTCCGATGCTCGTCCTTGGCGCGCAGCGCCGCGGCCGCCTCCAACTCCAGCCGGCTCCGCTCCTCCGCGTAGCGCTCCGGCGCGAGCGTGTGCTTCTCCGCCGCCAGCTCCTTGAGCTGTTCGATCAGCGACTGATAGCGCCGATCCAGATCCTCGAGCGCGCTGTCACGCGGCTCGGACGGCGGCGCCCCCTTGCGGCGGGACGTCAACAGGTAGAGCGCCGCGGCGACGAAGCCCACCGCGAGCACCACGAAGCCAGGCAGCCAGTTGGTGGAATGGTTCATTGATCCAGCTCCCGGCGCACGGCCTGGAGGTACGGGTCTTCGGTATCAGGGGAAGGGGAGGGGGGTTCGGCGGGGGCGGGGGACTCGGCCGGAGCCTCGGGCTCCGGGCCGCGCCGCACCTGCCGGTAGATGACGACGCCGCCTCCCAGCAGGAGCGCCACCGGGCCCAGCCAGACGAGCCAGTTGAAGCCCTCGGCCTTGGGCTGCAGCAGCACCCATTCGCCGTAGCGGGCGATGAAGTAGTCGCGAATTTCCTGGTCCGACTTCCCCGCGGACACGAGCTCTCGCACCTTGTCGAGCTGGGCGCGAGCCATGGACGAGGGGCTGTCCGCGATGGAGAGTCCCTGGCACACCGCGCAGCGCAGCTCCTTGCCGAGCGTCTGCACGCGAGCCTCGAGTCGGGGTTCCAGGGGTTCGCTCCCGGCCTGCTGGGGCGCGTACTGGCCCGAGGACAGGCCGAGGAGGAGGGTAAGGGTCAGAAGGGCGGCGTTCATGGGTATCCCGGGGTGTGCCCTACCTAGCGCCTGAGGCCGGGTGTTGCCCAGGGAAACCCGTCCGGAGGGAGCAACCTCCCCGGCTGGCCGCCCTGCGAGCGGACGGGGCGACTACCGGCGGGCCTCGGCCTGGGCCCGGTTGCTGCGCAGCTCCTGCAACCTCTTCAGCCCGGTCGCCATCAGGCTCAGCAGCCGGAACTCCTCCGGCTCCAGCTTCTTCACCGTGCGG